>NZ_JBSHBL010000030.1:4946-119758 GCF_053611985.1 Streptomyces sp. NPDC054770 | reverse complement strand
TTTCCGATGCCCGCACCGGCCCCTCGCCGTCCGCCTCAGCCGGTCCGGCCCACCAGGAGCTGGTAGAAGACCGGCTCACCGGTCGTCGTCAACCGGTGCTGGAACCGGGTCCGTTCCAGCAGGGCCAGACGTCCGCCGGCCACCAGCCGCTCGACGGCGGCGCCGAACCCGTCCGGATCCGATTCGTCCATCCACAGCTCGTGGATCGTGAAGGCCACGGGCGCTCCGGGTGGCAGGATCGCGAGTGCGTTCTCGAGCGCCCGCGGTGTGGCGTGGGCGCCGCCGAACGCACCGGCCGACACCAACCCGTCGAACGCGTACGGGCGCAGCGCCTCGCGGAGTCCGTCGCCGAGCTGGAAGTCGCCGACCACGTAGTCGGCGTAGACGCCCGGCCGGTCGCGCAGACACGCCTCGCGTGCCGCCGGCAGCGCGTCGACCCCGACGACCCGGGCCACACCTGCGTGCCGCACGAGTTCGCCGACCAGTCCGGTGCCGGAGCCGACGTCCAGCACCGTCATGGACTCCGGCTCCAGCCCGAGGGTCGCGGCCGCGCGCCCGAAACCCTCCGCCGCGACCTGCGGCGACCTGCACCGCAGGCGTTCCTGGACGACATGCTCGTAGAGGCCGGGCACGGCGTAGATCCGCGTGTACTCGTGCAGGTGCACCGTCTCCTGCTCGCTCAACTCGATGTACTCGCCGTCGGTCACTGGCGGGCCGAGCAGCCGGACGCCCGCAAACACATCTGCCATGCCGGCGAGACTATGCGCGGGTGTCCGTGCGCCGCCACCACGCGGATCACGGCGGCGAACCGGTCAGCGGTCGTCCGGTCCCGGTCGCCGGTCGTGCGCCGACGCCTCGGCGTGGCCGGTGGAGCCGGGAGCGGTCTGGGTGCCGAGCAGGTCGAGAAGGACCATGGCGTCGTGGTCGGGGGCATCGGGGTCGGTGCCGGCCAGCACGCGCAGGCGGGCGACACAGCCGCGGATCTGGCTGTCCCAGTCGCTCGGCAGGGTGCAGGAAGTATTGACATGCTCCTCGCCCTGAAGGGCGAGGATTCTGGCCTTCCTTGACTGGTTGCTGTGCCGCTACGCGGCACGGTTTCCGGTCGGGAATCCGTGGCTTCCCGGCCCGGCCCAGGTGGCGTTGGCCTGGCTGGTCGCCCAGGGCCCGTACGTGCTCCCGATCCCGGGCACCAAGACCCCGAAGTACCTCGCCGACAACGCGGGCGCCGCGGACGTCCGGCTCTCGCCGGCCGACCTTGGCCGATCTGGACGCGATCCCGGCACCGGCCGGCGCCCGGTACTGAGGGCCGTCGCCTACTTGAGGGTCTGGAGGAGGTGGTCGGCCAGGATCGTCGCCGAATGCGGGTTCTGGCCGGTGACGAGGTTGCGGTCCTCGACCATGTAGGGCTCCCAGATCGGGCCGCGGCTGAAGTCGATGCCGACCTTCTCCTTCAGTTCCGTCTCCAGCAGCCACGGCGCCCGGGAGGCCAGGCCGACGGCTTCCTCCTCCTCGTCGGTGAAGCAGGTGACGCGGTATCCCTCGAAGGGCGACCTGCCGTGGATCCTGGTGGCGAGGATCGAGGCGGGGGCGTGGCACACGATCGCGAGCGGCCTGCCGGAGGCGAGCTGGGCGGTCAGCAGGCGGCCGCAGTCGGCGTCGAACGCCAGGTCCGCCATGGGGCCGTGGCCGCCGGGCAGGTACACCGCGTCGTAGTCCTCCAGGCGGATGTCCGAGAGCTTGAGGGGCCGCCGCATCACCTCGGCGGAACGGATGATCTCCTCCAGTTCGAGGGCCATCTCCTCACCGCCGGCCATCGACGGACGCAGGCTCATCATGTCGACGTTCGGGGTCACCCCGCCGGGCGTGCCGACCACGACCTCGTGACCGGCTTCCGTGATCCTCTTGTAGGGCATGGCGAATTCTTCGGCCCAGTAGCCGGTCGCGTATCTGGTGCCGTCCTTGAGCACCCAGTAAGTGGCCCCGCTGACGATGAAGAGGACTTTCGCCATCGCACTCGGTCTCCTTCCCCCCGAGTCGACTCGTAGAGGAATTCAGCCGTTCCAGCCTACGGCGTATCAGGGGCGCAGTGCCCGCAGCAGCAGGTCGGCCAGGTGGTCCGCGACCTCCTGGGGAGCCATCGGGCCGTCGGGGCGGTACCAGGTCGACAGGTGGTGGACCGAGCCGAAGTGGTAGTCGACGACGAGGTCCGCCGGGGTCGCGGTGGAGAAGACGCCCTCGCGCTGGCCCTCCTCGACGAGCGCGCGGAAGCGTTCGTGGTAGCGCCGGCGCTCGGCGCGCACCTGCTTGTTCTTCTCCGGGCTCAGGTGGTGCATGGACCGGAAGAAGATCATCGCGTCGTCGAGGTTCTCGATGGTCGTGACGACCACGTCCGCCGCCGCGCCGCGCAGCCGCTTCTCGATCGGCTCGTCCGCGTTCGCGAAGGCGTCGAGCCGCTCCTGCTGGACGCGCAGCACGCGCGCGTACACCTCGTGCAGGAGGTCGTCCTTGGAACCGAAGTAGTGGTACAGCGCCCCCTTGGTGACGCCGGCCGCCTCCACGATCTCCTGCACCGAGGTCCGGTCGTACCCCTGCTCCGCGAAGAGCCGGGTGGCGGCGGCGAGGAGCCGCTGCGGAACAGGAGCCCCGTCTCCGTCCGTCGTTCTGGACACAGCCGCCACCTGCCTTTCTCGTATGTCTGCTAACTCTGTTGCGGTCGGGAACGCAGTTCCCGTCGGAGGATCTTCCCACTTGCCGTCTTCGGCAGGTCGGGCAGGATCTCCACCTGGCGCGGATACTTGTAGGCCGCCAGTCTCTCCTTGCAATAGAGGGCGAGATCGTCCGGATCGGTTGCAGCACCCGGGCGAAGACTGATGTAGGCCTTGACGGTCTCCCCGCGGTATCCGTCGGGAATCCCGACGACGGCGGCCTCGCGCACCGCCGGGTGGGTGTACAGCACGTCCTCGACCTCACGCGGCCAGACCTTGAACCCGGACGCGTTGATCATGTCCTTCTTGCGGTCGACGACGTACAGCCAGCCCTGCGGGTCCATGAACCCGATGTCGCCGGTGCGCAGTTCGCCGTCCGGGAAGGTCTCGGCGGTGGCCTCGGGCCGCCGCCAGTACCCGGGCACCACCTGCGGCCCGCGGACGGCGATCTCGCCCTGCTCGCCGAAGGGCACCTCCGCGCCCTGCTCGTCGATGATGCGGACGACGCCGTCCGGGCCGGGCACGCCGACCGCGAGGGTCCCGGAGACCGGGTCGACGGGCGCTTCCAGGTCCGGCGGCACGGAGGCGCAGGGCGCGGTGCACTCGGTCAGTCCGTAGCCGTTGCGGATGTACGGCCCGAACCCGGCACGGAACTTCTCCACCAGGGCCGGCGGCAGCGGCGCGCCGCCCGAGGAGATGTTGACGAAGGAGGCGAAGTGCTCCGGGGTGACGTCCGGGTGGGCGGCCAGGGCCATGAAGGCGGTGGACGGCCCCACCGTGTACTGCGGCCGGTGCTCGGCGAACGCCTCGAGGATCAGGCCCGCCTCGAAGCGGTAGGTGAGCACGAGCGTGCCGGCGCTGGTGAGGCAGGCGCCGAGCTGGCAGACCATGCCGGTGATGTGGAAGAGGGGCGCGAGGGCGTAGTAGACCGGCGCGTCGGGCAGCGCGAGCCCGAGGCGCTGCCGCTCCGCGTTGTACATGATGTTGCTGTGCAGGTTGGTGGCGCCCTTGGGGGTGCCGCTGGTCCCCGAGGTGTAGCTGATCAGCGCGATGTCGGAGGGCTCCGGGTCCCGCCCCTCCGGCGCCTTCCCGCCCCGCCGCGCGACGGCGACCAGGTCCTCGGCGTCCTCGGCCTGCGGCAGCCGCTCGAAGGTCAGCACGCGCGGGTCGTCCCGCGTCTGGAAGTCCAGCTCGCTGGCGGTGAGCACGATCCGCACCGGCGAGTCGGCGGCCGTGTCGCGCAGATACGACTCCCAGGCCCGCTGCGAGCAGACCAGCGCGGTCACCTCGGCGTCCCGCAGGACGTGGGAGACCTCCCCCGACTTGTACATCGGGTTGACCGGCACGACGGTCGCGCCCGCCTTCCAGGCGCCCAGCACCGCGAGCACGAAGTGCGGCGAGTTCTGGAGGATCACGGCGACCCGGTCCCCGCGCTCCAGTCCCCGCTCCGCGAGATGCGCGGCGACCGAGTCGCTCAGCTCGTCGACCTCGCGGAAGCCGAGACGGGCGTCGAAGTAGGTGAGGCAGGTGCGGTCGGGTGCCTCGGCGACGGCGGCCCGCAGCGCGTGCACCAGCGAGGCGGGCGGATCGACCGGCCCGCGCTGGGCGTCGTTGAGCAGCCCCACCCAGGGCCGGGCGGCGTAGACGGACTCGGTCACCGACTCGCTCACCGGGTGCCCTCCCACTTCTGCTGGATGTGGTTCATGCTGGTCAGCCAGCGGTCCGGGTCGGTGGCCCGTGCCCGGTAGAAGTCGGCGACCTCGGGATGCGGCAGGATCAGGAACCGGTCCTCCGCCATCCCCTTGAACAGCGCGTCGGCGACGGCCTCCGGTTCGATGGCGGTCGGCTGAAGCACGATATCGCCCGCGCTGCCGGTGGCGGCGAGCATGTCGGTACGGACGCCTTGTGGGCAGATGGCGTGCACTTTCAGGCCACGATGCCGGTAGGTCAGCGACAGCCACTCGGCGAAGGCGTAGGCGGCGTGCTTGGTCACGCTGTAGGGCGCGGCCCCGATCATGGTGAGCAGCCCGGCGGCGGACACGGTGGACACGAACCGCCCGCTCCCCCGCTCCAGCCACTGCGGCACCAGCTCCTGGGCGGCCCGCACGTGAGCCATGACGTTGACGTCCCAGGCCGAGCTCCACACGGCCGCGTCGGCCGCCTCGGACCCACCGGACCCGAGCCCGGCGTTGGCGCAGTAGACGTCGACGCTCCCGCCGAGCGCGTCCCGGGCGGCGCCGACGATGCCGGACGCGTCCCCCGGAAGGGCGATCCCGCCGATCTCCGCGGCGACGGCGGCCGCCTTGTCCCCGTCCAGGTCGTTCACGACGACGCGGGCGCCTTCGGCGGCGAACCGACGGGCCAGGGCGGCCCCGATGCCCCCTCCCGCCCCGGTGACGACGACTCGGGCATCTTGCACGGCTCCCACCATCGGTCTCCTTCGACACGACGCGACCAGACTCGGCTCAGCACGGACACACTAACCGGTCGGTATGTTTCAGGGAAGGGTGGTCGATACACCCTCAAGGGGCGGCCACTGCAACGCGCCCCAAAGGGGCGCGGGGAACTGCGCGACCAGCCACAAGCGACCCGCACCCGGACGACCACGGAGGCCACCCCCATGCGCCCGTCCAGACGAAGTCTGCTCACCGCGGCCACGGCCACGGCAGCGGCCGTGGCAGCCCTGCCCACGGCAACGACAGCCGACGCCCACGGCACCCTCAAGACCGGTTTCGACCGTCTCTCCGCCGGCGGCTACACCCTCCTCGCCGCCCAGAAGGTCGGCATCGTCACCAACCCCACCGGCATCACCCAGGACGTCCGCCATATCGTCGACGTCATGCACGCCGACCCCAGGGTCAGGCTGACGGCGGTCTTCGGCCCGGAACACGGCTTCCGCGGCACCGCCCAGGCCGGCGGCTCCGAGGGCCGCCACGACGACCCGGCGACCGGCCTCCCCGTCTACGACACGTACCTCAAGAGCGGACAGCCGCTGGCCGACGTCTTCACCGCCTCCGGCGTGGACACGATCGTCTTCGACATCCAGGACGTCGGCGCCCGTTTCTACACCTACATCTGGACGCTGTACGACTGCATGGAGGCCGCCCGGCTCGCCGGCAAACGCTTCGTCGTCCTCGACCGCCCGAACCCGGTGACCGGCCGCACTGCCCTGGGCCCGGTCCTGCACCGGGAGTTCGCCAGTTTCGTCGGCCGGCAGCCGATCGCGCAGGCGCACGGGATGACGGTCGCCGAGCTCGCGCGGCTGTTCAACGCGGAGTTCCTGGACCCGCCGGCCGCCCTGGACGTCGTATCGATGACGGGCTGGCGGCGCTCCCGCTTCTTCGACGCGTACGGGCTGCCGTGGGTGCCGCCGAGCCCCAACATGCCCACCCCGGACACCGCCCTGGTCTACTCGGGGACCTGCCTCTTCGAGGGCACGAACCTGTCGGAGGGACGGGGCACCACCCGCCCCTTCGAGCTGCTGGGCGCGGAGGGCATCGACGCGCGCTGGGCGGCCGCGGCCGACGCGCTCGCGCTGCCGGGCGTGCGGTTCCGGGAGGCGTACTTCGCGCCCACGTTCTCCAAGTTCCAGGGCAGGACCGTCGGCGGGGTGCAGATCCATGTGCACGACCGGGCCGCCTACGACCCGGTCCGCACCGGAATCGCCCTCCTGGTCACCGCGAAGAAGGTGTGGAGCGGCTTCGCCTGGCGCGAGGACGGCTGGATCGACAAGCTCACCGGATCCACCCGGGTACGCACGATGATCGACGCCGGGGCGGGCCCGGACGAGATCGTCGGCGCCTGGCAGGGCGAACTCGCCGCATTCCGCCGGGTCCGAAAGGAATTTCTCCTCTACAGGTGAGGCGCGGTGTATGGCCAACCTTGCCCCGCGGCGGGACGATGCGCGCACATCGCACCGGTTCGGGGGACGAGGAGCCTGTCATGGCGGATCCTGGGATGAGTGTGACTCCCTACTGGGAGCTGACCTTCGACGCGGACGGGGACCCGGACGGCGCCGAACGCGACCGGCTGCTGAGCGAGATCGGCGGTCACGGTGTCCACGACCTGATCGTCTTCGCGCACGGCTGGAACAACGACCGTTCGGGGGCGACCGCCCTGTACCGGCGGTTCTTCGCGCCGATCCCGAACCTCGCGCCGAAGGCGCGGATCGGGTACGCCGGGGTGATCTGGCCGTCGATGCGGTTCTGCGACGAGCCGATCCCCGACTTCCCGAAGTCCGTGGTGGCCACGGAGGCGGAGGAGTCACCCGCGCCCGTCCTCGACAAGGACACCCGGCACGCGCTCCTGGAGACGTTCCCGGGACGGGCGACCGTGGTCGACCAGATCGCGCGGATGCTGGACCAGCGGCCGGCGAACGAACTGGAGGAGTTCGGGCGCCTTGTCCGGCTGCTGGTCGAGGTGCTGCCCGGCGGCCCGCAGCCGCTGTTCGCGGCGGACACGCTCGCGGAGGGTGTCCCGCAGAGCGACCCGGTGCTGTTCACCGGGGACACCACGGCCCTGTGCGAGGAGTTCGCGGCGGCGCTGACCGCCCTGCACGGGAGCGGCGCCGCGGCCGGGTTCACGCTGCCGAACCCCTGGGACGGCGCCAAGGAGCTGCTCAGACAGGCGACGTACTACGCGATGAAGCGGCGCGCCGGGACCGTCGGGGAGCGCGGGCTCGGACGGGTGATCGGACAGCTGGCCGGGGCGGCACCGCAGGTGCGGGTGCATCTGGTCGGGCACAGCTTCGGCGGCCGGCTGGTGTCGTTCGCGCTGCGCGGGCTGCCGGACGGGGTGCGCACGGTGAAGTCCGTGACCCTGCTGCAAGGGGCCTTCTCGCACTACGCGTTCGCCGCCCGGCTGCCCCACGACCCGCGCGCCGGCGGGGTGCTGCAGGGCCAGCAGAACCGGATCGACGGCCCGCTGGTGTGCTGTTACTCCCACTTCGACGAGGCGCTCGGCACGATGTACCCGCTGGCCTCGCGGATGGCGGACGACTGCGAGTCGGCGCTGGGCGCGGACGTGGGACGGATGCTGGGCGACAAGTGGGGCGCGATGGGTCATGACGGCGTCCAGGAGGTGCCGGGCACCCGCTCGCTGGACCTGGCGTCGGCGCTGCACGGCCCGCTCGCCGCGCCGGGCTGCGTGAACGTCGACGCGGCGGCGGTCGTGAAGAAGGGCGGGCCGCCGTCCGGGGCACACAGCGACATCGTGCACCCCGAACTGGCCCGGGTGGTGCTGACGGCGGGGCACATCGCGTGACCCCGCCGCCGTGGCGCATCAGCTCACCGGCGTTCGGCTCACCGGTGTACAGCTCACCGGTGTGACGTGAACTCCACGACCTGCTGGAAGGTCGGCCGGTTCTGCCAGCTGATGTTGTAGTGCTTGATGCCGCCCAGGGTGCGCTGGACGATCGAGTCGGCGCACCACTGGTCGCCCGCCGAGCACAGCGAGTCCCCGGGGTAGACGGTGGACGCGCTGGTGCCGGCCGCCGTCTTCAGGGTGCTGATCAGGATGTCCCGGCAGGAGCTGAGGCTGCCGCCGCCGCAGTACTGCTCGGCGAGCGGTCCCGACACGGTCTGCCCGAGCACCGACCGGATGTCCTTGTCGACATAACTCCACCAGCCGTACTGGAAGGAGCTTCCGGCATGCGCACCGGTCGGTCCGTGGGCGGCCGACGGGGTCTCGTCGATGTACAGGTTGTTGGTGAACGCGGTGTACAGGTCGTCACCGAGGCCGGGCTGGAACTCGGCCTTCACCAGCAGCGGCCACCAGGCGTCCAGGATCCGGATGGCGTCGGCGTTGGCGTACGTCTTCGAACCCGCCGAGGTCTCCGTTCTCTTGCCGCCCGCGGTCAGCCAGGTCTGGAGCTTGGTGACGGCCGCGGCGGCCGTGGAGTCGGTGACCGTACTGCTGTTGATCACCTTCAGCAGGTCCGGCAGCACGTCCTCGGCACGCAGGTCCGTGAGCGATGCGTCTGCCATGGCCTTGACAAGCGCAGAGCGGGTGACACCGCCGGCGGCGACGAGTCTCTTGACCCGGTCGTTGAGCAGGTTGCCGCGATGGACCGAGCCGTCACCCCAGCTCGCGGTCGTGTAGTTCAGTGCCTGTTTGTTGTTCCAGGAGATGTAGTAGTCCTGGTCGATCGACTGGGGGTGCTGGGCGGCCGGGGTGTAGTCGGCCGTGTTGGTGGCCGGGTCCCAGTTCTGCCACTCGTAGGCGGCCTGTCCCCAGACCGGGAACTCGGAGTCGACCCCGCTGGCCCGCACCGGGTTGTTGCCGCTGTTGTAGTACGCGGTGTGCGAGGAGTCGGCGTAGAACCAGTTGAAGGTGTAGTTGATGTGCTGCACCGCGCTCTGGAAGGTCTGCGGGCTCTTCACGTAGTCGGGGTCGTTGAGCATCTGGAAGCCGATGATCGAGTCGGCCTCGTGCATGTAGGAGGATCTCAGGGTGGTGTAGGCGACCTTCTTCCCGCCGACGGTGGCCCGGTATTCGACCGGGCCGTACTTCGTCTTCCACACCTTCATGGTGTACGAGCCGGCGGCCGTGCCGTCGGCCGTGGTCGGCTTCCAGGAGTTGGTCTGCTGGACCTCGTCCATGGCCGTGCAGGTGCCGTGGAACAGGTAGTGGTAGTCGTCCTGGCAGAGTTCGACCGCGTAGGAGTCGATGATGTCCTGGCCGGAGGTGGTGGCCGACCACGCGTAGTCCTGGCCGCGGCCCAGCTCGACGTACATGCTCAGGCCGGCGAAGGAGGCACCGCGGGCGCTGATGCCCGGGCCCTGGATCTCCTGGAGCATGAGCAGCTGCGGGGCGAAGTAGCCGGTCTGCGGTCCGAACACGGCGATCGGGTGACCGCTCGCGGTGTACTTTCCGCTGACGACGAGGGCGTTGGACATGCCGCGCCTGGCAGAGCTGAGCGCGGTCTTGGTCGCCGTCTCGGCGGCCGCGGTGGCGCTCTGGTCGGCGCCGGTGCCGGTGGCGTCGTAGACCAGCGGTTCGGTGGTCACCGACCCGGCGTCGGGCAGCGCCTCGCCCTGCGGGTTGTCGGGTTTGGTGCCGTACGGGAAGCTCTCGCCGTTGTGGACGGTGAGCACGGCCTCGGCGTCGTTGCGTTCGCGGAACGACTCCCAGACCTTGGTGCCCTCCGTCACACCGTACTTCTCCTGGGCGGCGAGCATCGAGATGGCGTTGTTGACCTCGCCACCGCCGCCGGAACCGAACAGCGCGCCGATCACGGAGGCCAGCGCCACCAGGTCGGTGATCTTGAAGTGGTCGATCGTGCCGGCGTTGGTGATCGAGTCCTTGTGCCCGGTCAGCACGTACTCGCCGGGGAAGTACCGGCCGCTGTCGGAGGCGTCGATGTAGGAGTTGATGCCGTCGAGATAGGCGTCGGCGTCCGCGAGGGCCTGCTGGCCGCGGGCGCCGTTGTTGGCGACGGCGTTGTCGATCTGCGCCTGGAGGTCCGCCTCGGAGTACGGGGCGTTGCGGTAGAACTCCTGCTCAAGGCCCTGGTTGGAGGCCACGCCGCCGGCGAAGGTGGTGAGCTGGCCGCGGCCGACGTGCCGGAACACGTCCATGAGCCACAGCCGGTCCTCAGCGGCGGCATACCCCGCGCCGAACTCGGTGCCGTATCTGGTTGTACCAGTGATGTGCGGCACACCGGTCTTCTTGTCGCGGACGATGGTGACGTCGCTGCGGCCGGCCGGACTCTCCGAGGAGGCGACTTGATCGGAAGCGACCCCGAACGACGAGTCGTTGAAGAACGTGTTGATCTTCGCGTCGGTGAGGGTGGAGTAGCCCGTGGCCAGGCTGTTGTACGTGCCGAGCTGGTCCTCCGCGTGATCGGGCTCGACGCCGAAGGCCTGGTTGAGCAGGATCTGGGCCAGGGTGGCGTTGCCGTTCTCACCGGGCGGCAGGATGTCCGAACACTGGCCGCCGCAGTAGTCGTTGGAGGCCGCGGCCGCCGCCGGCGTCCCCTGGGCCAGCGGGGAGAGCAGGCCGGCGATGAGGACGCATACGGATGCGGCTTTCAGGAACCCGGGGAGCTTGCGGGGAGTTCTCAGTTTGTCGAACAACGCGTGATGTCTGGTGCGCCGGGGCATGGCGGCTCCTCACGACGGGGGTGGTGCCGGACGTTACCGCCGGTATCCCCGGGATTGAAGATGAACATGCGTCAAGTTTTGGAGTGGTCGCCCGCGTCGGTGGCGTCACCGGCCGTCGGTCAAGGCGGGCGGCCTTATGGACGGCATCGGAAATCGGATGGAGCCGATTCGAGTGTCGATACGTCTATACGGCAACGCCGCGCGCAGCCCGTGCGGCGACACCGAAGTGACCGAAGTACAGGTGCAGGTGTGACGGAGGTGCAGGGCGATGGCCGGTTTCCGGAGTCTGGCGAGACAGGTGCGAGACCCACGGTGCGATCTGGCGCTACGGCGTTACTCGCTGCGCAAGTGCCTGGAGCGGTTCGCTCCTTACGGGCACCGCGCGACCTGGGACCATCTCTGCTCGCGGGCCGGGTTCGGTCCCGAGGACCGGTCCCCCGATCCGGTGCGTCTCGTGGGCGCACTGGAGGAGCTGGAGGAGGCGCGGACGGTATGGCTCGCCTATGAGGGCGGGTTCGCCGAGCGCCGCAAGAAGGAGAAGCACGACGGGCTGCGCCGCCCGGGCAGCGTGGACGACTGGCACCGGCTGACCTGGGGCGGATTCGGAGTGGCCTGGTGCGACGACCCACGGGTCCATCCCGACGAACCACTCGCCGAGGTGCTGCGACGGCTGATCGCCGCCCTGGAGCGCGAACCGGGCGCGGTCTGCCCGGTGTGCGCCGGGGAGCGCCTCATCTGGAAGTACGACCTGGACCACGAGCCCTCCGCCGGTCCGGTCTGCACGGACTGCGGGATCCTGGTGCCGCGTCCGGTGCTCACCCCCGAGGCCCTGGCCTATGCCAGGCGCGGGCGGCTGCTCATGTCGGCCTGACCACGTGGGGGTGCGCCGGGGATGCCGCACCCCCCAACTGCCCGGCGGCCCTGGACAGAAGGCCGCTCAGGAAGCGATGGTCAGCTGGCCTTCCAGGTGTCCGCGAAGCTGCCGCCGGATATCGTGCCCGGCTGGGCGCGCACGGCGGAGCTGCTGCTCTTGGTCATCACGATCTCGGTCGGCGAGAAGCTGTCGAGGTTGGAGCCGTTCGCCTTCGCGCCCGTGAAGGTCACGGTGCCGAAGTTGGCGAGGCTCGCGACCGAGCCGCCGACCTCGGGGGCCTCCGCGACGACCTCGGCGGAGGCGTTCTTGAAGCCGGAGGAGCCGGCGTGCGTGGTGGTCTTCGTCCAGCCCTGGGTGGAGTCCGTGAGGGTCATGGCGAAGGTGCTGCCGTTGTAGGTCACGGTGGCGGTGAACTTGTCGCCGCCCTTGACGGTGACGCCGGAGTAGGCGCTCTCGGAGGCGGGCAGTACCTCCCACCAGGCGCCGTAGACGGCCGTGCCGTTGATGCAGTCGGCCTCGGTGCCGGTCTGCTCCAGCGCGGAGTTGCTGTAGCCGTCCAGGCCGACCCAGAACGAGGAGTACGTGGTGGCCGAGCCGCAGCTGACGGACGGCTGGGTCCAGGACGAGGTCACCGAGGTGTAGGCGCCTGAGGAGCCGGTGGCCGCGTAGCCGGACCAGTTGGTCGAGGAGACGGTGGCGTTGGTCGTGCCGGGCTTCGACAGACCGCGCAGGGTGTGGCTCTCGTGGCTCGCGACGGCCTGGGTGAGCTGGGCGGGGGTGTGCGCGGTGAGGTGCGGGGCGGCGGCGAGCGCCGGGGTGGCGAGGGCGGCGCTGAAGGCGGCCGCGGCGGCGATGACGATACTGGCGGAAGCTCTCGCTGACATGACTCTCCGTCACGGAAGGGAGTGGGGGGGCGCCTCCGGCGGTCCGAGCGATCTTCCACCGGGGACGACAGCAGCTTCCGCTCAGTCCATGACCATGACAAGCCTGCCAAGGGCGTTCAGTATTGCGGGATTTGACGCCGAAACGCGGCGGAAATTCGACAGAGGCCCGACAGGTTCACCCAAGTTCGATCAAATGTCGGGCAACACTGCTCCAACATCCCGGCAACGGGGTTCCGCCCCCGCACACCCCCCGGCCAAGACTGGTGCATGTGACATCAAGACCGGAAGGGCCGTTCCCCGAGGCGCTGCGGGCCGCCATCGCCGCCAGCGGGCTGAGCCTCGACCGGATCCACCACCGGCTGCGGCGGCGGGGCACTCCGGTGGCACCGGCGACGCTCAGCTCCTGGCAGTCCGGGCGCTACCGTCCCGAGCGCAAACAGTCACTGGCCGCGCTGGCCGCCCTGGAGGACGTCCTGCGGCTGCCCCCGGCCGCGCTCAGCGGCCTGCTCGGCCCGCCCCGCCCGCGCGGCCGCTGGCTGCCCCCGCCGCCCAGTCATCCCGGGCTGGCCGAGACCTGGTCGGGCCGCCGTGACATCAGCGCCGTCCTGGACACGATCGACACCCGCTGGGACGACAGCCTGACCCGGCTCAGCTGCCACAACCGCCTGGAGGTCGGCCCGGACCGCCGCCCGGCCTCGCTGGCCAGCCGACGGCTGCTGCGCGCCGAGGCCGACGGCGCGGACCGCTGGATCGCGCTGTACCGGCTGGACTCCCCCGGTCCGCCGCCCCGGGTCCGGCTCGCGCCGCCCTGCCGCCTGGGCCGGGTCGTCGAGATCCCGGAGGACGGCCTGGTGGCGGCGGAGATGCTGTTCGACCACCCGCTGGCCCGCGGGGAGACGGTGATCGTCGACTACACCCTCGAACACCGCGAACCCCGGCCGTACTCGCAGCGGCTGGAGACCGCCATCCACGTGCCCATGCGCGAGCACCTGCTGGAGGTCCGCTTCGCCGCCGGGGCGCTGCCGTCGGCCTGCTACGCCTTCCGCACCACGGCGCTGGACGCCCATCCGCGCACCCACCCGCTCCGCCTGGACGCCGCGGGCTCGGTGCACGCGGTGGCGCTGGCAGCCGGACCCTGCCGCTTCGGCATCCGGTGGGAATGGCCCGCGACGCCATAGCAGCGGCTAAACCGCTGGTTCCACCCGTTTCCCGCGCGGAGAGTTGGGCGCGATGAAACCCAACTGAGGAGACCGGGTCGAGGAACCCCGCGGGTTCCCTCCGAGCGAGGAGTACCGATGTCGACGCTGCGCGTCACCGCCGAAGTGCTGACCGTGCACGAACACCCCAACGCCGACGCGCTGGACCTGGCCCAGGTGGGCCTCTACCGCGCGGTCGTCGCCAAGGGCGTGTACCGCACCGGCGAGACCGCCCTGTACATCCCCGAACAGGCCGTGCTGCCGGCCGGACTGATCGAGGAACTGGGGCTGACCGGGCGGCTGGCGGGAAGCAGGGCGGACCGGGTCAGGGCGGTGCGGCTGCGCGGTGAGCTGTCGCAGGGCATCGTGTGCCGGCCGAAGGCGCTGGCCGGCGTCGACCTGGCGCGGGCGGCGGCGGAGGGCACCGACTTCGCGGAGGTCCTCGGCATCACCAAGTGGGTGCCGCCGATCCCGCCCACGATGGACGGGGACGTCGAGTCGGCGCCGGATCTGCTGCCCTGGGTCGACATCGAGAACATCCAGCGCTACCCCGGCATCTTCGAGCCCGGCGAGCCGGTGGTCCTCACCGAGAAACTGCACGGTTCGGCGTGCCTGCTCACGTATGTCGCCGACGAGGACCGGGTGTACGTGTCCTCCAAGGGCTTCGGCGCGAAGTCCCTGGCCCTCAAGGAGGACCCGCGCAACCTCTACTGGCGGGCGATCCGCGGCCACGGCGTCGCCGAGGCGGCCCGACGCCTCGCCGAACGGCTCGGCGCGCGCCGGGTCGGGATATTCGGGGAGGTGTACGGGGCGGGGGTCCAGGACCTGACGTACGGCGCCGACGGGCGGCGCGAGTCGCTCGGGTACGCCGCGTTCGACGTGTCGGCCGAGGTCGGCGGGGCGGTGCGGTGGCTGGACGCGGCGGAGTTCCTGGCGGGCGAACTGCCGCTGGTGCCACGGCTGTTCGAGGGACCGTACGACATCGGGCGGGTGCTGGAGACCGCGAGCGGTCGGGAGACCGTGTCGGGGCGGGGGCTGCACCTGCGCGAGGGCGTGGTGATCCGTCCGGTGGTGGAGCGGTACAGCGCGGTGACCGGGGGGCGGGCGATCGCGAAGGCGGTGAGCGGGGCGTACCTGACCCGGAAGGGCGGGACCGAGTTCGAGTAGGCGCCCGGGGCGGGGGCGGGGCGGGGGGTGTCGCTTACCGGCACTGGCAGGGTGCCGCCCGCGCCCACCCTCCCCCACTCTCGGCTTCGCTCGAGCGGGGGGACCCCCATCGCCCCAGCGGCACGACTGCCCGCGGCTGATGCTTTTAGGGGCGCGGGGAACTGCGCGATCAGCCCCCACCGGCCCGCACCCGAACGGCCACGGTCAGCGGTCGTCGAGCAGCTCGCGGACCTCCTCCGCCCGAGGTGAGCCCAGCGTCGTGTAGAGGTCCAGGGCCTCGCGGAGACGGGCGTCGGCCTCCTGCGGGGCGGCGTCCCGCAACACCACCGCCGCCCCCACGTGCGCCCGCGCCTGTTCCTCCTGTTCGTCGATCTCGCGCGCGACCTCCAGCGCCTCCGCATGCGCCTCCAGCGCCTCGGCGGCCCGCCCGAGCCCGTGCAGGGCCTCGCCGAGGCCGTTGAGCGCGCCGGTCTCGCCGTAGCGCTCGCCGATCCGGCGGAACAGGTCCAGGGCCTCGCGCTGGTGTCCGGCCGCCTCCTCGTGCCGGCCCAGACCGCTGAGCGCGTTGCCGAGGTTGGACAGGGCGTGCCCGGTGCCCGCCGCGTTCGCCAGCCGCCGGAACAGCGTCAGCGCGCGCTCGAAGTGCCGGGCCGCCGCCGCGTGGTCGCCCAGCCGGGCCACCAGGATGCCGAGGTTGCCGAGGGCGCTGGCCTCCCCGAGGGGGTGGTGCACGGCCCGGTACAGCTCCAGGGCCCGCTCGTAGCGTTCGACCGACGCCTCGAAGTCCTCCAGCAGTTCCAGCACGATACCGAGGTTGTTGAGCACGTCCGCCTCGCCGTGCGCGTCGCCGACCGAACGGAACAGCACGACCGCACGCTCGTGCTGCTCGGCGGCCTCCCGGTAGCGTCCGCGCAGTTCGTGCAGGACCCCCACATTGGTGAGGTGCCGGGCCTCGCCCGCCGCGTAGCCGATACGGCGGCACAGCACGAGGGCGGTGTCGTGGAGCTGTTGCGCGCTGTCGTAGTCGCCGAGCCTGCGGTGCACGGCGCCGAGGCAGACGAGAACGTCCGCCTCGCCCCGCGCGTCCCCCACCGACCGTGCGGCCCGCAGCGCGTAGGTGTGGACGGTCAGGGCGTCCGTGTAGTGCCCGGAGCGCTCGTAGTGGCGGTGCAGGGTGGTGGCGATGCGCACGGTGTGCCCGGACGGGCCGGGCTCCTCGGTGCGTGAGCACAGCGCCACCAGTGTGGGCTGCGCGGCGGCGAGCCAGGCGCGGGCCTCCTCGGCGGTCCGCAACGGCGGCAGCCCGGTGCCGGGCCGCTCGACGGCGGGGCGCAGATGGCGTTCGGCCGGGTAGAGGACGTCCATGGCGGCCGCGGACGCGGCGAGGCAGTGGTCGAGCAGCCGGGTGAGGGCGGCCTCGCGTTCCACCGCCGGGTCGTGGCGGGCGGCCAGCTCCGCCGCGTACACGCGCAGCAGGTCGTGCATGCCGTACCGGCCGGCGGCGGTGCGGTTCAGCAGGTGGGCGCGGGCCAG
Source organism: Streptomyces sp. NPDC054770 (assembly GCF_053611985.1). NCBI lineage: Bacteria > Bacillati > Actinomycetota > Actinomycetes > Kitasatosporales > Streptomycetaceae > Streptomyces > Streptomyces sp. NPDC054770. Next base: position 103,297 of record NZ_JBSHBL010000030.1, on the reverse strand, counting down.
CAGGTCGAGCGCCCGCCGTACCGCTGCCACGGACTCGCCGGCCAGTGCGGCGGCCGCGTGGGCGTCCGTGTCGGGACCGGGGTGCAGGCCGAGCAACCGGAAGAGCCGGGCGGGCAGTTCGGCGAGGCGTGCGTAGGACCAGGAGAAGACGGCACGTACGGCGGCCCGCGGATCGTCGCCCGAGTCCAGCAGGTCCAGCCGGCGCTGGTGGTCGTGGAGTTCGGCCACCAGCCGGCTGAGCGGCTCGGCGGGCCGGGAGAGCACCAGCTCCGCGGCCACCCGCAGGGCGAGCGGCAGCCGTGCGCACTGGTCGGCCAGGTCGAGCGCGACGGAGCGTTCCGCGTCGATCCGCTCCCCGATCAACGCCCGCAGCAGGGCGAGGGAGTCGGTGCGGGAGAGCGCGTCGAGCAGCACACGGTGGGCGCCGTTGACCGAGACCAGGGCGCCCAGCGAGTCCCGGCTGGTGATCAGCGTCCGGCAGTCCGGGCTGCCCGGCAGCAGATGCCTGACCTGGGCGGCCGACGCGGCGTTGTCCAGCAGGACCAGCAGCCGGCGTCCGTCGAGGGCCGTCCGGTAGCGTGCCGCCCGGTCCTCCAGACGCAGCGGGATCTCCTGCCGGGGCACCCCGAGGGCGGTGAGGAATCCGGTCAGCGCCTGGGCGGCGGACACCGGTTTCTGCGGGTCGTAGCCCCTGAGGTCGACGTACAGCTGCCCGTCGGGGAAGGCGCCGCGCGATCGGTGGGCCCAGTGCACGGCGAGCGCGGTCTTGCCGACGCCCGCAGTGCCGGACACGGCGGACACGACCGCCGCGGTGGCCCCGTCCGGGCCGGCGCCGGGGACCAGGGCCCGGGTCAGGTCGCCGAGTTGTGCGTCGCGCCCGGTGAAGGGCCGGATGTCCATGGGCAGTTGGGCGGGAACGGGGGGCGCGGGCGGCTGCGGGGCCCGTCGTTCCCGTACGGCGGTTGTGCTCGACACCTCCTCGTACGCCGACCGCAGTTCGGGACCGGGCGGCAGGTCCAGCTCGTCGGCCAGCTGCCGGCGGATGCCGGTGTAGACGTGCAGTGCGTCGGTGGTCGAGCCGACGGCGGCGAGCGAGCGCATCAGGAGCACGGCGAGTGGCTCGGACAGGGGGTGGTCGGCCAGCAGGGGCCGCAGCAGTTCGGGCACCCGCTCCGGGCTGCCCTGCCGCAGACAGGTCTGCGCCCAGGCCAGCGCGGCCTCGATCCGCTCCTGGCTCCAGGCCGTACGCATCCGCTCGGCCCAGGCCCCGGACAGTCCCGGGAGCGGAGCGCCCCGCCACAGCCGCAGTGCCTCCTCCAGGTGGCCGGCGCGCTCCGTGTCGGAGTACAGCGGCTCACGCCCGCGCGCGACGAGGGAGCGGAACCGCGCCAGGTCGACGGCGTCCTCGTCCGCCTCCAGCAGGTATCCGCCGGAGACCTTGCCGAGGCGGATCGACGGCCGTGCCGCCGCCCCGCCGCCCTCCTTGGCCGCGGCCTCGTCCAGGAGCCGCCGCAGGCGGCTGATGTGGGAGTAGACGACGGATCGCGCGGCGTCCGGCGGATCGCCGTCCCAGAGCCGGCCGACCAGCGTCTCCAAAGTGACAGGCCGTCCGGCGTCGGCCGCCAGCGCGGCGAGCACCGCCTGTCTGCGCGGTTGCCCCAAGTCCGTCCCGGCCCCCGCGACACGCAGTTCCAGCGGACCGAGCAGAAGGAGCTTCAACGGACCTCCGTCACAAGGTTTTCGCAAGACCGATCCTAAATCCTCACGTCACCGGTCGTCAGGGGGACGACCGGACCAACTGCCTTACGGGGCAGGCAGATTGATGAGGAGTAAGACAGTGAAGGTTCGCAACTGGGCCACGACGCTGACCGTCCTGGCCCTCGCCGCGGCGGGTACCGCGATCGCCACGCCCGCGAACGCCGCCGGCTGCTACGGCTCCACCTGCGAGGGCAAGGACCCCGCCACCTACTGCCAGAGCGACGCCATCACGCCTTCGAACGGGGCCATCTGGCTCGGCTCGGCCTACGTGGAACTGCGCTACAGCCCCAGCTGCCGCGCGGCCTGGGCACGGATCTCACGCGCCGCCTACGTCCCGCAGGACCAGTCGGCCCCGTGGGTCGCCGTCCACCGGACCAGCGACGGCGTGGAGTATCCCTGCACCGTGCTGAACGGCAACACGGGCTGCTACACCAAGATGGTCAACGACATTGGCGTGAAGTCGCTCGCGAAGGGCTTCTACGACGGCGGTGCGCGGACCTGGAGCGGTTCCACCGGCGCCTACTGACCGGGCCGCCGGCTGGTGCGCGGGCGGGGCGCACGGGGGTCGCGGCGCCCGCGCACAGTCCTTCACCGTCCCTGGACGGTCCGCTCCGGCAGCAGCCGCGACCCCGCCCGCCGCTCGCCGTACGCGTCGTCCGGATTGGACAGCACGCAACTGCTCAGGGACAGGCACCCGCAGCCGATGCAGTCCGTCAGGTGGTCGCGGAGGCGGTTCAGCTGCCTGATGCGTTCGTCGAGTTCGGCGCGCCACGCCTCCGAGAGGCGGGCCCAGTCCTCCCGGGTCGGCGTGCGCTCCTCGGGGAGTTCCGCGAGGGCCTCGCGGATCGTCGCCAGGGGGATGCCGACGCGCTGTGCCGCCCGGACGAAGGCCACCCGGCGCAGCGCGTCGCGCGGGTAGCGGCGCTGGTTGCCGGAGGTCCGGCGACTGCTGATGAGGCCCTTGGACTCGTAGAAGTGCAGGGCGGAGACGGCGGCGCCGCTGCGTGCGGACAGCTGGCCCACGCTCAGCTCTTGGATCTTCTCGGGAATCTGCGGCACCCCGCAGACACTACCCACCGGGTACGCGTCGCGGTCCGTTGACAGGGGACTCGCATCGGACCATGCTAAGCAGTTGCTTAGACAATGCACGCGTGACCCGTGAGTGCGAGAGGGCCGGCAACATGGCAGAACCGAGGATCTTCACCTCCCCCGACGAGCTGAAGGCGGCCGTGGGCGAGCAGCTGGGCCACACCGACTGGCTGGAGGTCGACCAGAAGCGGATCGACCTGTTCGCGGACGCGACCGGCGACCACCAGTGGATCCACGTCGACCCGGAGAAGGCGGCCGCCGGCCCGTTCGGCACGACCATCGCGCACGGCTACCTGACCCTGTCGCTGCTCCCGCTCTTCGGCCCCCAGCTGATCAAGGTCGAGGGCGTGCGGATGGGCGTGAACTACGGCACCAACAAGGTCCGTTTCCCCGCCCCCGTCCCGGTCGGTTCCCGGCTGCGCGCCACCGCGAAGATCACCGGCGTGGAGGACGTCACGGGCGGCGTCCAGGTGACCGTCGCCTTCAGCGTGGAACGCGAGGGCGGCGACAAGCCGGTCTGCGTCGCGGAGTCGGTGTCCCGGTACTACCTCTGAGGGCGGCGGGGCCGCTACTTGGCCCCGACCATCCGCAGCACGAGGTCGGCGTAGAGCGCGCCGACCTCCTCGGGAGTCCGGGGGCCGTTCACGTTGAACCAGCGGGCGACGTCGATGGAGAGCGAGAGCACCGCGAGGGTGGTGCCGTGGATGTCGATGACGTCGAACTCACCCGTCTCGACGCCCTCCTGGATGATCCCGCGCACCTCGGCGTCGACCTGGCGGCGCAGGTCGAGGATCTCGGCGCGGGCGTCGGGGCCGAGGGCGTCGAGTTCGTACTGCACGACCCGGGCGGTGGTGCGCCGCCCGGCGTGCCAGCGGACGAAGGAGCCGACGGCGTCGGCGAGCCGCTCGGTGGCGGTGCCCTCGCGCCGGGCGGCCGTCTGGAGGATCTCCAGGGCCCGGTCGTGACCGATGCGGCTGATCCGGTGGAGCAGCTCTTCCTTGGTCTTGTAGTGGATGTAGAGCGCGGCCGGGCTCATGCCGGCCCGGCCCGCGATGTCGCGGGTGGTGGTGGCGTGGTAGCCGCGCTCGGCGAAGGCCTCCACGGCGGCGACCAGCAGTCGCCGGGCCGCGTCAGGGGTGACCTCTTCCCACGGCTCGACCTCGCCGCCGGTCGTCTCCTCCGCCGTACTCATCGCTCGCTCGCCCCTCTCGATACCGGAGCTCCACCATACCGCCGAAGCTGAGCGAGCGCTTAGTGTGCCCGCTCAGAGCTTTTCGGAGCTTCCCAGGGCTTCTCGGAGCCGGTCAGAGCTTCTCGAAGGGGTCGTGCTCGGCGAGCAGCTTCTCCAGCCTGGCCTGGTCGACGCGGCTGACGATCTGCCCGGCCTCCTGGCGGTCGCGGATGACCTTCGCGAGCGTGAAGGCGGAGGTGACGAGGTAGAGCACGGCGATGCCGAGGAAGGCACGGACCCAGGCGTCGGCGTGCAGCCGGAAGATACCGATGGCGGTGGCCGTGATGGCGACGCCGAAGGAGGCGACGGCCTGACCGTAGAAGGCGGCCGTGTTCTGCTGTCTGACTGGTGTCTCACTCATGGGTCGAGCATCGGCGAACGTGGCCCGCGCCACATCCGCCGGGATACTCAGGAACGTACTCAGAACGCCGAAACACCCGTCAGCGCCCGCCCGATGAGCAGCTTCTGGATCTGGCTGGTGCCCTCGTAGAGGGTCATCACACGGGCGTCGCGCAGGAGTTTGCCGACCGGGTACTCGTCGATGTAGCCGTAGCCGCCGAAGACCTGGAGGGCGTTGTTGGCGGCCCGCACGGCCGCCTCCGAGGCGAAGAGCTTGGCCTTGGAGGACTCCGTGGCGAAGGGCAGGCCGCGGTCGACGAGGTCGGCGACCCGCCAGGTCAGCAGCCGGGCCGCGTCCACGTCGACGGCGATGTCGCTGATCAGCTCCTGGACCAGCTGGTGACCGGCGATCGGCGTACCGAACTGCTCGCGCTCCCCGGCGTACCTCACGGCCGCGTCCAGTGCGGCCTGCGCTATCCCGACACAGCCGGCCGCGACCGACATCCGCCCCTTGGCCAGCGCCGACATGGCGACCGAGAAGCCCTTGCCCTCCGGGCCGAGCAGCGCGGCGGCGGGGACCCGGACGTCCTCCAGGACGAGCTCGGCGGTGGCCTGGCCGCGCAGGCCGAGCTTGCCGTGGATCGCGCGGCGGGTCAGGCCCGGGGTGTCGGTGGGCACCAGGAAGGCGGAGACGCCCTTGTGGCCGGGGGCGTCGGTGGAGCGGGCGAAGAGCAGGACGACGTCGGCCCAGGTGCCGTTGGTGATGAACGTCTTGGTGCCGTTGACGACGTACTCGTCGCCTTCGCGAACGGCACGGGTGGTGAGGTTGCCCGCGTCGGAGCCGGTGCCGGGTTCGGTGAGGCCGAAGCAGCCGACGTACGAGCCGGAGGTCAGGCCCGGCAGCCAGCGCCGCTTCTGCTCCTCGCTCCCCCAGGCGGCGACGGACTTGGCCACCAGCCCCAGGGAGACGGACACGATCCCGCGGACCGAGGAATCCCCGCGGCCGAGTTCCTCCGTGACCAGGCAGTACGACAGATGGTCACCGCCCGAGCCGCCGTACTCCTCGTCGACGGTCAGGCCCAGGAAGCCGACCTCGCCGAGCTTCTTCACGATGCCCCGGTCGACCTCCTCGGCGCGGTCCCAGGCGATCACGTTCGGGGTGATCTCGCGCTCGACGAAGTCCCGGGCGAGCCGCCGTACGGCGGTCTGCTCCTCGCCGAGTCCCAGGTTCACCATGCGATCACCCTTTAAATTAGCAGTGCTAGTTTTTGTCCGCAGCCCTACTATGTACGCCATGGCCCGACCGCGCAAGCCCCTCCTCAGCACCGACCGGATCGTCCGGGCGGCACGGGAACTCGTCGACGCGGAGGGTCTGTCGGCCGTCTCCACCCGGCGGCTCGCGGCCGAGCTGGGGGTGAGCGGGCCCTCGCTCTACAACCACTTCCGCACCAAGGACGAGATCCTGGAGGCGGTCGCGGACTCGGTCAGCGCGCAGGTCGACCTGTCGATGTTCGAGGACGGCGACGGCCGGGACTGGCGGACCGCGCTGCACGACTGGGCGGTGTCGTACCGGGCGGCACTGCGCGACCACCCGAACATCGTCCCGGTCCTGGCCCGGGGCCCCGGCCGCCGCCCGGCCGGCCTGCGGCTCGCCGACGCGGTCTACGGCGCGATGGTGGACGCGGGGTGGCCGGCGGCGCAGGCGACGTCGATCGGGGCGCTGATGCGGTACTTCATCATGGGGTCGGCGCTGGGGTCGTTCGCCGGCGGCTTCGTGGACGACGCGAGCGCGTACGACCCGGCGGACTATCCGCACCTGGGCCAGGCGCATCTCCTCTCGGAGCGCCAGGAGAAGATCGACGAGCGGGCGTTCGAGACGGGGTTGCGGGCGTTGCTGGATGGGTTGCAGGAGCAATTCGAGAAGGTGCGGGAGACTACGTGAGGGGCGGTTCGGTCGGACGTCGGCTGCGGGCCGGTGGGGGCTGATCGCGCCCACGCGGCGGAGCCGCATATCGATACAGCCCCGCGCCCCTTACGGGGCGCTTCAGCCGCGGGCAGTCGTGCCGCTGGGGCGATGGGGGTCCCCCCGCTCGAGCGAAGGCGAGAGTGGGGGAGGGCGGGCGCGGGCGGCACCCGGCGAGCGCCGGTGAGTGTCCCCACCCCCCGGCCCCGGGCAGCCGTCCGAAATCCGCCAGCGCCGAGCCGGTCGCGGTCCCTACCCTCGGCGGTATGACGAACCCAGCCGCCCCGGCCCGACCGCACCTTCTTCCGACCGTCGCCGCCTGTGTCACCGTCGTGCTCTGGGCCTCCGCCTTCGTGTCGATCCGCAGTGCCGGGTCGGCCTACTCGCCGGGGGCGCTCGCGCTCGGGCGGATGTCGGCCGGGGCGATCGCGCTCGGGCTCATCTGCGCCGTACGGCGGGTACCGCCGCCGCCCAGGTCGGCCTGGCGCGGGATCGGGATATCCGGGGTGCTGTGGTTCGGCTTCTACATGGTCGCCCTCAACTGGGGCGAGCAGCAGGTCGACGCGGGGACGGCCGCCCTCGTGGTGAACGTCGGCCCGCTGCTGATCGCCCTGCTCGGGGCCCGGCTGCTCGGTGACCCCATGCCGCCCCGGCTGCTCGCGGGGATGGCGGTGTCGTTCGCGGGCGCCGTGACCGTGGGCCTGTCGATGGCCGGCGGGGGCGGCTCCTCGGTGCTGGGTGTGGTGCTGTGCCTGCTCGCGGCGGTGGCCTACGCGGCCGGAGTCGTCTCGCAGAAGCCGGCGCTGGCCCGGGCGAGCGCGCTCCAGGCGACGACCTACGGGTGTCTGGTCGGCGCCGTCGCCTGTCTGCCGTTCGCCGGGCAGCTGGTGCACCAGGCCGCCGACGCGCCGCTGTCCGCCACCCTGAACATGGTGTACCTCGGCGTCTTCCCGACCGCGCTGGCCTTCACGACCTGGGCGTATGCCCTGGCCAGGACCACCGCGAGCCGGATGGGCGCGACGACGTACGCCGTGCCCGCGCTGGTGGTGCTGATGTCGTGGCTGGCCCTCGGCGAGGTGCCGGGGCTGGTCACGCTGGCGGGCGGGGTGCTGTGCCTGGCCGGTGTGGCGGTGTCCCGGTCCCGGGCGCGGGCCCGTGCTCCCCGGACCGTGACCACGGCCGGGGAGCCCCGTTCCGAACAGGTGCCGTGACGGCCGGTCAGAAGACGACCAGGGCCCGGCCGCCCTTGCCCGCGAGCATGTTCTCGAAGGCGACGGGGATGTCCTCGAGCCCGATCCGTTCCGTCACCAGCGCGGTCAGGTCCAGGCGGCCCGCCCGGACGTGTCCGGCGAGCACCGGCAGGTCGCGGGCCGGGTCCGAGTTGCCGTAGACGCAGCCGGAGAGGGTGCGGCCCCAGTGGAAGATCTCCAGGGCGTTGAAGGTGACCTGTTCGGTCCTGGCGCCGATGCCGACCACCGTCGTACGGCCGCCCCGGCGGGTGGACTCCCAGGCCGCGCGGATGCTGACCGCGCGGCCCACGCACTCCACGGCGACGTCGACGCCCTGCTTGGCGGTGAGGGCGCGGATCGCGCGGGGGGTGGTGTCGGAGGCGACGACGTAGTCCGTGGCGCCGGCCGCGCGCGCCAGCCCTTCCTTCTCCGCCGAGACGTCCACCGCGACGATCCTGGACGCGCCCGCGATCCGGGCCGCCTGGACGGCGGCCAGGCCCACCCCGCCGACGCCGAACACCGCCACCGACTCGCCCTTCCGCACCCGCGCCGAATGGTGGACGGCGCCGTACCCGGTGAGGACCGCGCAGCCGAGCAGGGCCGCGTCGGTGAGCGGGACACCGGCGGGGAGCGGGAGGACACAGGACTCGGCGACCACCGTCTCCTCGGCGAAGGCCGCCACGTTCAGGCCGGGGTGCAGGTCGGTGCCGTCGGCCGTACGGGCGTGGACGTCGGCTGAGCCGTTCAGCGCGTTGGCGCACAGCCAGACCTCGCCGAGCCCGCAGGCATGGCAGCTTCCGCAGGACGGCGCCCAGTTGAGGACGACCGGATCACCGGGCGACAGCCGGGTGACCCCCTCCCCCACGGCCACCACGGTGCCCGCGCCCTCGTGGCCGAGGACCGCCGGGACCGGCACCCGCATGGTGCCGTCGGACAGGGAGAGGTCGGAGTGGCAGACACCGGCGGCGGCGAGCCGGACCCGGACCTGACCGGGACCGGGGTCCGGGAGTTCGATCGCGGTGACCGACAGCGGGGCGCCCACGGCGGGCAGTACGGCGGCTCGGACCGTGAAAGTCATCGGAGCGACCTCCTCAGAACTGGAGGGACTTGGTCTGGAGGTACTCGGCGAGACCGGCCTCGCCCAGCTCCCGCCCGACACCGGACTGCTTGTAGCCGCCGAACGGGGCTCGGGGGTTGAACCGGCCGCCGTTGATGTCGACCTGCCCGGTCTCCATGCGCCGGGCGAAGGCCACCGCCTCCGCCTCGTCCCCGGCCCAGACCGCGCCCGCGAGCCCGTAGACCGTGCCGTTGGCGATGCGCAGGGCGTCCTCCTCGTCGACGTAGCGCAGGATCGACAGGACCGGGCCGAAGATCTCCTCCTGCGCGACCGTCATCTCCGGGGTGACGTCGGCGAAGACGGTCGGGCTGACGAAGTAGCCCTGCTCACGCGGGGATTCGGGACCGCCGGCGACCACCCGCGCGCCCTCCGCGATGCCCTTCTCGATGTAACCCCGCACCCGTGCCTGCTGCTTGGCGTTGACGACCGGGCCGATCCGGTCGCCGTACTTGGCGGCAGCGGCGGCGGCCAGCTCGACCGCCTCGTCGTACTGGTCGGTGTGGACCAGCATCCGTGTCCACGCGCTGCATGTCTGGCCGGAGTTGGACATCACGTTGGCCACGCCGACGTTGACGGCCTTGGCGAGGTCGGCGCTCGGGAGGATGACGTTGGCGGACTTGCCGCCCAGTTCGAGGGCGACCTTCTTCACGGCCGCCCCGGCCACCGCGCCGATCTGCCTGCCGACGGCGGTGGAGCCGGTGAAGGAGACCAGGTCGACGCCGGGGTGCTCGGCGAGGGCCTGCCCGGCGACCGGGCCGAGGCCGGTGACCAGGTTGAACACCCCGGCGGGGACGTCGGCTTCGTGCACCGCCTCGGCGAACAGCTGGGCGGTGAGCGGGGTGTCCTCGGCGGGCTTGAGCACGACGGTGCAGCCGGCGGCGAGCGCCGGGGCGACCTTGGCGACGATCTGGTGCAGGGGGTAGTTCCAGGGTGTGATCGCGCCGACGACCCCGACCGGCTCGTGCAGGACGGTCGAGTTGCCGACCTGTTCCCGGAAGACATGGGTCGCGGCGAGCTCGGCGTAGGAACCGGCGACCTCGATGGGCACGCTCGCGTGCACGGCCTGCGAGAACTTCGGCGGCGAGCCCAGCTCGGCGGTGACGGTCTCGGCGATCTCGTCCTTGCGGGCCGCGAGCACATCGCGCAGCCGGCCGAGCCGGGCGGCCCGCTCCGCAGGCGGGGTGGCCGCCCAGGCCGGGAGGGCGGCACGGGCGGCGCGCACGGCGGTGTCGACGTCCAGCGCACCACCCGCCGGGACCCGGCCGACGACCTGTTCGTCGACCGGGTTGACGACCTCGATCACGTCCTGGCTCTCGGCGGCGCGCCAGGCGCCGTCGATGTACAGGCCGTCGTGTGCCTTCATGCTGCTTCCTCCCGGCGGGTGGTGCGTGGCTGTGGCGTCCGGATCACAAACTAGCGGCGATAGTTTTACCGCGCCAGACACGGCCGCCTGGATCGGGCGGTCAGAAGTCGACCCGGGCCCGTTCGTCCACCCGCCCCACGCTCTCCTGCCCGAAGGCCTTCTCGTACGCCCGCCGGATCTCCTCGATCTTCCGGTCGCTCGCCTTCGCCGCCGTCTCCGGGTACAGCAGGACCAGCTCGTAGGACCGCTCCTTCTCGATCGTCCCGTGCACGTCCCGCCACTGCCCGCGCCCGTTCTGCACGGTGAGCCCGTCGGGGAAGTCCGGGGTGACCTCCTTGTCGACGAAGGCGGTGAACTGCCGGTCGGTGACGGCCGGTCCGCCGTCCGGGCGGGCGGTGCCGAAGAACAGCCGGGACTCGATGTAGGGCTTGCCGCGTGTCGGCACGGCGGCGGAACGGCCGTCGGCCAGCGCGGTGTACGCGGTGGGGGCGCCGGCGAGCAGGACTCCGGCCACCGCGAGGACGGAGCGGTTACGGAGAGAATGAGTAGGCATGCCCCCTTCCTAGAGGGTTTGCCCCGCTCCGGTCCCGGCTTTCCACCGGGTTCACTCGTCCAGGTCGAACGGCGGGGCCGGAGCCGGTCACCCCGTCGCGGTCAGGCGGGCGAAGACCACCACGTTGCTGGTGTATCCGGTCCGCTTGCTGAAGAGGCCACCGCAGGTGATCACGCGGAGTTCGGGGCGCCGGGTCGGGCCGTACACCTCCTTGTCGGGGAAGCCGACCTTGTCGTAGACCTTCACCCGGTACACGGTGTACACGACGGTACGGCCGTCCGCGCGGTCGGCCTCGATCCGCTTGCCGGGCTTCACCTGGGCGAGCGCCGCGAAGACGGCGGGTCCGGTCCTGGTGTCCCGGTGTCCGACGGCGACCGCGAGGCCGGACTCGCCCGGCGTGGCGCCGCCCTCGAACCAGCCGATCAGCTTCGGGTCGTCGACCGGTGGTGTCTCCAACCGCCAGCCCCGGTCGAGCCGGACCCCGGTCACCGGCGCGTCGACCCCCAGGAACGGGATGCGCATCGACGTCGGCCGGGACCGGGGCAGCGGGCGGGGCGGGGGGCCGGGCCGGTCCGCGCCCTGACCGGCGGCCGCCGAGGCGTCCGACCCGTCGGGCGTGGTCGACCCGTCGCTCCCCCACCACCGGACCACTGTCACCAGGACGATCGCCAGCAGGGCCGTTCTGGCGAGGCGGTAGGCGCGGGTCCGGTACCAGGGCCTGCGTCTGCGCCTACGCGGCGCCATGGGGCCGACGGCGGATCAGCCGGACGTACACCACGCCGCTGGCCAGGACCAGGCTCACGGCCGTGGCCGCGGCCACGGGCGAGAACGCGGCCGCCGTGTCGGCGAGGCCGCCGCCGCCCGCGTGGACACCGCCCTGCGGGCCGTTGTGGTCGCCGCCCTGTGCCCAGGAGCCGCTGTCGCCGCGCTGGTTGTCCTCGATCTGTCCGTTCGGACCGTTCTGGTTGTTCGGACCGTTCTGGTTGTTCTGGCCGTTCTGGCCCTGCGGCCGGTCCTGACCGTTCGGCCCGTCCTGACCGTTCGGCCCATTCGGACCGTTCGGACCACCCTGGCCGTTCTGGCCGTTCTGGCCCTGCGGTCCGTCCTGGTTGCCGTCGTGGCAGTTGACCCGGAAGACCTTCTCCTTCGGCGCTCCGGCCACGATCCACGTGATCTTGTACTGCCCGTCCGCGAGCCCCAGCGGGTCGGTGTGGCCGGCGCCTCCGGCGAGTTGGATGACGCCGGCGACGGAGGCCGCGGTGGGCAGCGGGGGCTGCGGCGTGATGGTGTAGGCGACCGTCGTGAGGATGTCGAAGTTGACGGCGTCCAGGTAGAACTTGCAGACCACCGGGTCGTCCTTCGAGACACCGAAGGGCACACCCACACGGTGGAGCCTGATGTCGCCGTTCTCCCCCTGGGCCATCGCGTTCGGCGCCGCCACCCACGACGCGCCCGCAGCGGCCAGAGCGGCGAGGAGGACGGTGGCGCCCGCGCGGGAACCGGCGGCGCGTGGAAGTGTGAGCGTGGGCATGCAGGCTCCTCCGACTTAGATGATTTTCATACAAATCGACCTTTCGTCTGGACTGTCACTCATGCACTCCTCGGTCCGCGGCAGCCACGTCCGACGCGCCGTCAGATATCGCTCGTGCGGCGCAACGCCGGGTCCTTGCGCCGCGTCCACGGCACCCGAACGGCCCCCGCGCGCCGCCCCGCCGCCCCCGGCGAGCGCACCGCCACCCCCGCCGACACCAGCAGCAACGCGCCCAGCATCACGAACGGCGCGGCCACCCCGGCCACTCCCGCCACCAGTCCCGCCCCGGCCGGAGCGGCCACCTGACCCAGCCGGTTGCCGGTCAGCCGCAGGGCGAGCGCGGTGGAACGGGCGCCGTCGGGTGCGGCCTGGACGACCGTCGTCATCGACAGCGGCTGCCCGACCCCCAGGCAGAAGCCGAGCACGGCGAGCATCATGGCCAGCGCCCACACCGGCACCGGCAGCGCGATCCCCCCGCACAGCACCGCCGCCAGGAAGCAGGTCACGGTCAGCAGCGCCGGCCGCCCGAGCAGCCGCAGCAGCGGGGTGAGGACGAGCCGGCAGGCGATCGTCGCTCCCGCCCGCACGCTGAGCAGCACGCCGATCACGGCCGGGGTGATGTCCCGGTGCTGGCCGACCACGGGAAGGTACGCGGTCAGGATGTCGGTCGCGGACAGCACCGAGAGGCTGATCAGCATGCCGGCGGGCACACCCCGGGCCCGGAGGATACGGCCCACCGGCACCCGGTCCCCCGCCGCGGTACGGGACTTGACCGCCGTACGGTCCTCGATGCGCCACAACGACGTGAACGCGACGGCCGCGCCCGCGCCCGCCACCACCAGGGCCAGCGCGCTGCTGCCCGCCATGTCGTGGCCGCCGATCAGTGCACCGGCCGCGATCGGCCCGATCAGCTGGCCGAGCGACGCCCCGATGGTGAAGTGGCCGAAGTTGCGGTCCTGTTCGTGCGGGGCCGACTGGCGGGCCACCAGGGACTGCGCGCCGATCACGAAGCAGAGGTGGCCGAGGCCCATCACCCCGCTCCACAGGGCCATCGCCCAGAGGGAGCCGGCGAGTCCGCTGAGCGCGCAGCCGCCGGAGATCAGTACGACGCCGACGGGCAGCAGGGGTGCGCAGCGGCCGTGGTCGGTGCGGCGGCCGAGGGGTACGGCGGCGAAGAGCGGGAGCAGGGCGTAGACACCCGCGATGACGCCGACGGCCCGTTCGTCGGCGCCGAGGGCGAGCGCCCGGTAGGAGACGGCGGGGCGGGCCATCGACACCGCCCCCTGGGCGAAGCCGAAGGCTATGACGAGACGGAGCAGCCAGCCTCGGTTCCTGCCGGGCGCCATGGTGGGACCTCCCAGTGCTATGTCACATGGTGCTGTGCGCGCGGTGCTGCGGGACCGGTGCCGCGCAACCCGGTGCCGCGCAACACAGTGCTATGTCACATAGTCCCGAACAGGATTCCTGCCCCGAGCACCACCAGCGATGTCGCCGCCGCCCACTTCACGACGAACCGCGTGTGGTCGCCGAACTCGACCTTGGCCATGCCGACCAGGACGTAGACGGCGGGGACGAGCGGGCTGGACATGTGCAGCGGCTGGCCGACGATCGAGGCGCGGGCGATCTCCACGGCGGAGACGCCGTGCGCCTGGCCGGCCTCGGCGAGCACCGGGAGGATGCCGAAGTAGAAGCCGTCGTTCGACATGAAGTACGTGAGGGGGATGCTCAGTACGCCGGTGACGAGGGCCATGTGCGGGCCCATGCCGTCGGGGATGTTGCCGACGAGCCAGTCGGCCATGTGGTCGACCATGCCGGTGCCCTGGAGGACGCCGGTGAAGACGGCGGCGGCGAAGACCATGCCGGAGACGTTGAGGACGTTCTCGGCGTGGGCGGCGATCCGGGCCCGCTGGGCGGGCATCTGCGGGTAGTTGACGGTCAGCGCGAGCGCCGCACCGAGCAGGAACAGCACCGGGATCGGCAGCCACTCCATGATCATGGCGGTGAGCAGGGCGACCGTGAGCAGCGCGTTGAACCAGTACAGCCTGGGGCGCAGGGTCTCGCGGTGCGGGTCGAGGCCCTGGAAGCCGTCGTCCTCGGGCTCGTCGGGGAGGTCCGCGCCGGTTCCGGAGCCCGGACCGCCGGTGCGGGCGGGGGTCTTGCCCGCGACCGCACTCACGAGAACCGTCTCCGGCTCCTCCACCAGCACCTCGTCCAGCGTCAGCACGCCGAGCCGCCTGCGCTCGCGGCGGCCGAGGACGTAGGCGAGGGCGAAGACGAACAGCAGGCCCGTGGCCAGCGCCGGGATCATCGGCACGAAGATGTCGCTCGCGTCCAGCTTGAGCGCGGTCGCGGCGCGGGCGGTGGGGCCGCCCCAGGGCAGGGTGTTCATCACGCCGTTGGCCATCGCGGCGACACCGGTCAGCACGACCATGCTCATCTTCAGGCGCTTGTACAGCGGGTACATCGCCGAGACGGTGATCATGAAGGTGGTGGAGCCGTCGCCGTCGAGCGAGACGATCGCGGCGAGTACGGCCGTACCGACGACGATCCGCAGCGGGTCGGCCTTGCAGAACCTCAGGATCCCCTTGACGACCGGGTCGAAGAGGCCGACGTCGATCATCACGCCGAAGTAGACGATCGCGAACATGAGCATCGCCGCGGTGGGCGCGAGGCTGGTGACGCCGTCGATGACGTAGTCGCCGAGGTGGGCGCCCTTGCCGACGAACACGCAGAACAGCGCGGGGATCAGCACGAGCGCCGCGATCGGCGACATCTTCTTCAGCATGATCAGGACCAGGAAGGTCGCGATCATGGCGAAGCCGAGGATGGTCAGCATGAGTGGATACCTAACGTTCGCCCTTGAACTCCCACCAGGGCCGGCGGTGCGACGACGTTAGGTCGCGTCAAACGTCGTTAACAAGACGTTGACACGCGAGCAATAAGCGCGAAAGTCCAGGTCACGAGGTTGCGGTCACTTCGATGGGGATGCCGTTGAGGACGGCGTTGCCGGACAGCGGGTCGAGCAGGCTGCCGTCGAGGAGCTGGTTGACGTTGACGCCGGGAGCGGTGGCGGCGTGGCTGAGCCGGGTGCCGGGGCGGTTGTGGCCCCAGCCGTGCGGGAGGCTGACGACACCGGGCCGGACGCCGTCGGTGACCTCGGCGGGGGTGACCACCTCGCCGCCGGCGCCCTTGACGCGTACGTCGGCGCCGTCGCGCACGCCGAGCCGTTCGGCGTCCTCGGGGTGGATGTGCAGGGTGCAGCGGTTGGTGCCGCCGGTGAGGGCGGGCACGTTGTGCATCCAGCTGTTGTTGGAGCGCAGGTGGCGGCGGCCGACGAGGACGAGTGCCGCGGGGCTGGTGTCGAGGGCCGCGCGCAGCCGGGGCAGGTCGTCGGCGATCGGCCGCGCCAGCAGTTCGACCTTGCCGCTCCTGGTCTTCAGCGGCTGCGGGAGGCGGGAGGTGAGGGGCCCGAGGTCGATGCCGTGCGGGTGGGCGAGCAGCTGCTCCAGGGTGAGCCCGTCGGGCCGGACGCCGAAGCCGTCGCCGTAGGGGCCGAGGCGCAGCATGAGGTCGAGCCGGCGCTCGGGGCCGGTGTCCCCGGTGAGCAGGCCGGCGAGTTCCTGCGGGTCCCGGCCGTGCACGGGCGAGTGGGTCTCCCGGACCGCCTTCCCGAGGGTCTGGCCGATGACCATGTCGTCCACGGCGGACGGTTCGGCGCCGTGCATGCCGCCGGCCGCGAGGATCAGGCGGGCCAGGATCTCGCTCTCGGCCATCCGGCCGGGCTCCAGCGGGACGGCGGGGCGGGAGTAGCGGACCTGGTTGCGTACGGCGAGGGTGTTGAAGGCGAAGTCGTGGTGCGGGCTCTGCGAGGGCGGCGGCGGGGGCAGCACGACGTCGGCGTGGCGGGCGGTCTCGTTGAGGTAGGGGTCGACACTGACCATGAAGTCGAGGGAGCCCAGGGCCTTGTCGAGGCGGTCGCCGTCGGGCGCGGAGAGTACCGGGTTGGTGGCGACGGCGATGAGCGCCCGGATCGGCTCGCCCTCCGCGGTCGCGGTGTCGATCTCCTCGGCGAGCGCGGAGAGCGGCAACTCGCCCTTCGCCTCGGGGTGTTGGCTGACCCGGGAGTGCCAGCGGCCGAGCGCGAAGCCGCGGCCGGGTCCGGCGGGTCGCGGGGTCCGGTCGGTGGCGGCCTGCGGGAAGAGCGCGCCGCCGGGCCGGTCGAGGTTGCCGGTGAGGATGTTGAGGACGTCGACGAGCCAGCTGGCGAGGGTGCCGTGCGGGACGGTGCAGCTGCCGATCCGGCCGTATACGGCGGCGGTGGGAGCGGCGGCGAGTTCGCGGGCGAGGACGCGGATCGTGCCGGCGTCGACGTCGGTGGCGTGGGCGACCGCGTCCGGGGTGAAGTCGCCCAGTTCGGCCCGGAGTTCGTCGAGTCCCTCGACGTGCGGGGCGAGGTGCCCCAGGTCCACCAGGCCGTCCTCGAAGAGGACCTGGGCCATCGCGGCGAGCAACAGGGCGTCGGTACCGGGCCGGATGGCGATGTGCCGGTCGGCGAGCTTCGCGGTGCGGGTGCGGCGCGGGTCGATGACGGTGAGGGTGCCGCCGCGGGCCTTGAGCGCCTTGAGCTTGCCGGGGAAGTCGGGGGCGGTGCACAGACTGCCGTTGGACTCCAGGGGGTTGGCGCCGATGAGGAGGAGGTGGTCGGTGTGGTCGAGGTCGGGCACCGGTATCGCGTTGGCGTCGCCGAAGAGCAGTCCGCTGGAGACGTGCTTGGGCATCTGGTCGACCGTCGACGCGGTGAAGACGCTGCGGGTGCCGAGGGCGCCGACCAGGACCTGCGGGTAGAGGCCGCCGGCCACGGTGTGCACGTTGGGGTTGCCGAGGACGACCCCGACGGAGTCCGCGCCGTACCGCTCGACGACGCCCCGCACCCCGGCGGCCACCGCGTCGAAGGCCTCCGCCCAGGTGGCCTCGCGCAGTTCGCCGTCCCTGCGGACCAGGGGGGTGCGCAGCCGGTCGGGGTCGCCGTCGACGGCGCCGAAGGAGGCGCCCTTCGGGCAGATGAACCCCTTGCTGAACACGTCGTCGCGGTCCCCGCGGGCGCCGGTGACGCGGGTGCCCTCGACGGTGAGGGTCAGGCCGCAGGTGGCCTCGCACAGGGGGCAGATGCGGAGGGCGGTGCGGGGCATGGGGGCCTCCCGGGAGTCGCGGAACTCGAGCCGAGCATACCGATCGGTATGTCGCGTGGGGAGTCCCTTCCGAGGACGAGGTCTCAGTCGAAGAGGATGATTCCGTTGCGGGTGCCGACGACGAGTTCGCCATGGGGGCCGGTGGCGAGGGCGGTGCACGGGGAGGGAAGCTCCACTTCGCAGTGGATGACGCCGGTGCGGGTGCCCAGGACGACCACCGCGTCCCCGCACGCCACTGCGTAGGACAGGCCGTCAGGCAGGAGGGCGGCCTGGTCGACCTCCAACCGCGTGACGTGCTCGTGAGCCACGGGCGGCGGAGTCGGCGGACGACGGTACAGGCGGCGCCCGCCGGTGGCGGGACGATGCCGGGGCGGGCGCTCGTCGGGACGCGTGAAGCGGGGCAGCAGGGCCTCCCACGCGATGATGCGGGTGTGGTGCCCCCCGGTCACCAGGAGTTCGTCACCACCCGGCCCCGTCAGGGCGAACGCCTCGGTCATGTCCAGCCCGTGCAGGACCGCCCAGCGGCGGGTCGACGTGTCCAGCACCCGTACGCCCACCCCGTGGACGTGGACCAGGACGAGCAACCGGCCCGCGCAGCGCACCGCGCGTACCGCGCCGATGTCAGCCTCCTCCGACTCGGCCGCACACGGCTGGTCGTGCCGGGGTCCGCTGGCGATGTCGTGGACGGCGACATGGTGGTCGGCGCGGGTGCCGTAGGCCAGGGGATTGGGCCGGGCGTCCCAGACCGCGAGGGAGAGAAGTGCCTGGGCGTCCGGGCCGTCCGGGAGCACGGCCAGCCGTACCCGCTCCCGGCGCTGGTGCGGCACGGGCGTGACCAGGGGCCGTCCCGCGGAGGGGACGGCTCCGCCGGCGTCGAAGTCCCAGTACTCCAGCAGGCCGTCGGTGCCTCGGGCGAACAGCAGCGGGCGGACCGCCCGGCCGGGCGACCGCCAGGCGACGGTGGCGAGTTGCTCCACGCCGCCGTCACCGACCGGGCGCAGCCGCCGCACCAGCGCCCCGGTCTCGCCGTCCCGTATCTGGAGCGACCCGTCGGCGCTCCCCGCGACCACCGCCAGGCCCCCGCCCCCGTCCAGGGCCACCGCCGCCACCGCGGACACGGGCCGTACGGCGTCCAGCAGTTCCACCGCGCGCCGGCCCTCGGGGGTCTCCCGTACCTGCCAGACCTGTCCCGCCTCGTCGCCGCAGAGCAGTCCGTCTCGGGTGGCGTGCAGCGAGCCGACGGGCTGCGGCATCCGCCGCTCCCAGCCGTCGTCCAGGCACACCAGCCGGGAGTCGGTGCCGCAGCCGAAGAGCCGGCCGCCGGCATGGGACAGGGCGAGGACCGTGCCCCGGTGTGCGGCGCGGGCCGGTCCGAGCGGCCGGTACCCCGGCAGCGACCACTCCTGCACGGAGCCGTCGAACGCGCCGGCCGCCAGCCGCCCCGAGCCGTCGGGGGTGAGGGCGAGCGCCGTGAGCCACACCGGCTCCTCCGGGTCCGGCCCCAGCGCGTACATCCGCCCCGCGCCCACATCCCAGCAGGCGAGCCGGCCGGATCCGGTTCCGACGACCACCACGTCCCGGCCCCGGATCCGGCCGGCCGTGACGGCGGTGACGATTTCGGGAAGGGTGAACTCCTGCTCGGCCACCGGGAGTCCGTCGCGCAGCACGAGCACCGCGACCCGGCCGCCGTGCTCGCCGGTGACCACGAGGGACCGGCCGTCCGCGGTGTGTCCGATGGCGGCACAGCCGATCAGCGGGACCTCCCAGAGGCCCGGGTCGAGGACCCGGCGGCGCCACAGTTCATGCGGCCGGTCCAGGTCCCAGCAGCGGATCCGGGCATCCTCACCGACCGTGACCAGCGCCGGCGCACCGCCCGGGCCACGGATCTCCCCGGCAGCCAGCAGCGGGCCCTGGTGCGCGGTGATCTGCACCGAATCGGCGGCGTGGACGGAGGGCCAGAACCGTACGACCCCGTCGGAACCCCCCGCGCAGACCGTGCCGCCCGCCGCGCAGACGGCCGCGGCGGCGTGTCTGCGGACCTGGCCGCCCACCCGCTCCCCGGACACCAGGTCGTAGAGCTGGAGGCCGCTGTTGTTCCCCTGGACGGAGACGCAGGCGGTGGGTCCGAGGTCGAAGGCGGCCACCCGGCTCGCGGTGCCGGGATCGACGCGCAAGGGCAGACCGGTCGGACGGCCGCTGTCCAGGTCGATCCGGTGCAACTGGCCGTCGGCCGTGACCACGGCGACGATCCACTGCCGGCCGACCCGGTGTACCGCGAAGGACGCGACGGCGGAGGTGCTCCTCAGCAGGGTCCGCAGGGGCTTGCCGGCCGTGAAGGAGGAGAGCCGGACCGTGCGGTCCTCGCCGGCGGTGACCAGGAGAGCACCCTGGGGATGGCCGGTGACCAGCTCGATCCGGGTGACCGGTCCCTCGTGTCCGGGGTGCACCTCGAAGTCCGTTGCCCCGCTGCCGATGTTGAACCACACCACCTCCCCGCCCTCGAGTCCGAGGAGCAGCGACGACGTCGGCAGCCCGGACGGCGCCGCGCAGGTGGTGATCCGGGATCCCAGGCCTGCGCCGTCGACCGAGAAGAGGAACTCGGCCGCCAGTTCCTCCGCGCGTTCCTCCCAGTCCCTGATCTCGAAGTCCCACAGCGCCCGGCGCTGTCCGCGCGTCAGCGGTGGGTGTGCGCGGACGCCGCCGAGCTTGTAGACGAGCAGCCTGCCGTCACGGAGCCGCAGCACCGCCGTTGCGGCCTCGCCGTCGGCATCCGCCAGCACGGCCACCTCCGACGGCGACTCCGGAACGCGCCGCTCCGGTTCGGTGTCCGTCGGGGCGGGCGGCAGCAGCCAGGTCCGACGCCCGTAAGCCGTCCACAGGTAGAGCAGGCGTGCGTAGTTCTTCGTGACGACCTTCTCCTGCTCGACCGCCGGGCGGGTGGTCCAGGTCAGGCCGGCCGCCGCACCCTCCACCTGGGGTGTCACCGTGATCGTCCACGCGGACGGGTCGCCCCGCTGCGGGTGCACCTGGTGCCAGGTGCCCCGGTCCAGCTCACACCACATCGCCCCGTCCCAGGGCGACAGGTCCAGGAACCGGGCACCGTACCGGTGGGGCACCACCACCCCGTTGCCGACCCCGAACATCATCCCCGCGTACCGCCGGTTCCCCTCGTGCGGGTTCCACGCCGCCCAGCGGGCCCGCCACGGAAGCGCGCCCTCTCCGGTGTCGCAGGAGTCCGCCAGGGCCTGCGCCTTGCGGCACACCGCCGCCAGCCGCAGCCTCGCCCGGATCTCCGGGTCCGCGCCCGCGCCCTCCCGGTGCCGCAGCCGCTCCTCCAGGTCCCGTACCGCCTGGCCGGCGCGGCGGCCTTCGGGGGTGCGCAGGCCGGGCAGGGCGGCGAGCAGCGGGCCCGGTTCGGCGCCCAGCACGAAGGCCGCGTCCTGGACGAGCGGGTCCAGGACCCCGCCCTCGCCGGCATGCAGCGCCAAGTAGCGGCGGGCATAAGGGTGTTCGATGTCCCGCAGCACCCGCGTCACCGTGCGCTGGATCGCCGCCGCGTCCCGACCCTCACGCAGGTATTCGATGAGCGCCCGGTGGTAGACCCGGTACACCGACCCGCCGCTCTCGACGCTCTCCACGACGTACGACCCAGCCGCCTGCCGCAGCCACACGATGTGTTCGTCGCCGTACCGCTCGCCGGTGAGCGCCGCGGCCAGCCGTGGCCAGACGCCGGCCCAGGGCAGGCCGGCACCCTGCGTGTAGGCGAGCGGGAGGAGCAGGTCACGGGCCTGACGAGCCAACGGACCGAGGCGCTGCACCAGGTCGCGTTCCATCGCCTCGCCGGGCAGTCGCGGAAGCTCGTCGCGCCATCGCCGGTCGTACGGATCCGGTGGGCGGCGCTCGCGGGCGATGGTGCGCGCGGTGATCCGGGCGACCAGGAAGGAACGGCCGGCGGCCTCCGCGACCGCCTCCGCGATCGCGTCCACCAGCCGGGGCGCGGCGGCCTTGAGGACCGAGCCGTCGACGCACAGCAGCTTGCGGGTGTAGGCGCGGACGGCGTCCGGGTCGCCGTACCGCTCGGAGTCGAGGTCGATGCGCGGGCTGGCGGCGGTCAAGCGGGCGGCGACGTGCGGGCGGGCGCCGATCAGCAGGCGCAGCTGGAGCCGGCGTTCGGGGTCGGTGAGGGGGAGGAACAGTTCGTCGACGGCCTCGTGCGGGGCCAGCGCCTCGTCCAGCGAGTCGACCAGGACGACGAGCGGGCGGGTCCTGGTCTGCAGGTGCGCGGTGAGTGCCCCGAGGGAGTCGGCGGCGCAGCCGGCGGCCGCCGACAGGGCGTCCAGGAGCTCGCGGGTGGAGAGGTGGCTCGCGTTGATGCGGACGTCCACGTCGCCGGGGCGGGGCAGCAGCGCGGGCAGCCCGGCGCGGGGTACGGACCCGCTGCGGTGGTCGTCGGTGAGGACGGCCACCATGCCGAGCAGCGAGGACTTGCCGGACCCGGGGTCCCCGGTGACCACACACAGGCGTTCCCCGACGCGGCGGGGGTCGAGCCAGGTGGTGATGTCGCCCAGTGCCGCGTGGCGGCCGGTGAAGTCCCAGACGTCCTCGGTGGGCACGTCGGTGCCGCGGGCGCGGGGCATGAAGAACTCCCGCATGTCCTGGTCGCGGGCGCCACGTTCACGGGCGCCGAGGTCGACGATGCGGTCGATCTCCTCCAGCTTGAGCCCGGCGGAGTCGGGCACGTGCCGGGGGTTGGGGAGGAAGGCCGGGATGTCGCCGGTGGCGTGGGTGAGGGACCAGACCGGGCGCTGGGCGGCGGGGACCTCAGGGTCGCTGCGGATGGCCGCCATGACGTGTTCGAGACTGATGTGGGCGGGCGCGTGCCCGGCGGTGGCGGTACGGCGCACGGCCCGGTCGAAGGCCGCTGACAGGGCGCCGGTGTATGCCTCCTCCTTGCGGCGCGAGGACGAGACGAGGACCAGGCCGGTGGTGCCGTACTCGGTGACGGGCTCCCGGAAGCGGCGGGCCTCCAGCGCCCCGCGCAGTGCCCTGTCGGCACCCTCTTCGGAGTAGCAGGCGTCGATCAGCACCAGGAGCCGCTCGACGGGGGTGTCCTCCCAGAGCTGGGCGACCAGGTCCTCGGTCGGCAGGGCGGTGCCGCGCAGATCGCGTGTGTCGCTGTCGTGCAGCAGCAGGTAGTGGCGTCCGCTGTGCTCGGCGGTGACGCCGTGCGTGGCGAGGTAGAGGACCACGTAGTCCTCCGGGCCGCGGTCCGGGGCGGTGGCGAACGCCCGCAGCGCGTCCTGGAGTTGGCGGCGGGTCGGGTCGAGGGCGAGGTCCGCGCCCCGGCGGTAGCCGAGCGGTCCGAGGAAGAGTTCCTCGATCCGGCGTACGTCGTCGGCCAGTTCGGCGCGTTCCGCCTCGGGGTGCGCGGCGACGGAGGTGACGGCGGCGGCGATGAGGAAACGGCGCGAAGCACCCACGGGGGTGCCGGCGGCCGTCGCCTCAGCGGGGCCCGGCGCCGCGCCCACGGTCCGCCGCCCGGCGTCTGTCGCTCATGCCCCGGCCTCCCCCGTGTCCCGGCAGGCCTCCTCCACCGCCCGGCCCGCCTCGGCGGTGTTGAGATACCGCGTCGCGTCATGGGCCCGTGCCCCGTTGTGGACCACCTGACACCTGACCCGCTCGCCGAACAGCGGCCGCAGGTCCTTCACCAGGGCGACGACGTCACCCTCGTCCGCGAGATTGGTCCAGTGCCGTACGGATCCCGGCCAGTCGCCGGGCGAGCCCGTGGTGCCGACGCGCAGCCGGTCGAAGACGAGGTTGCGGATGCCCAGCGGCGAGCCCAGCGTCAGCAGGGCGCGCACCGGCAGGTCCGGGTGGGCGCACAGTGCCTCGTAGGCGACGACGCTGCCCAGGGAGTGGCCCACGACCACCCGGGTGCGGTCCGTGATCGCGTCGGCGACCCGCTGCTGGACGGCGTCGCGCAGCTCCGGGTCGCACAGGTAGCGGCGGACCTGCCTGAGGTCGAGGACCAGGCTGCGGAGCGCGACACCGGCGAAGAACCGGGAACGGCTGAGGGCGTCCAGGGCGCGCTGCACGGCCCGCGGGGTGCGGGCCAGGGTACGGGAGTCGGGCGGCAGCACCGCGGTGTCCGTGCGGGCCGCCTCCGCCCACCACGCCAGCAGCAGTTCGGTCTCGATGCCGTCCTGGACGTCGGAGGCGTCCAGGGGCGGGTCGCCGAGTGCGAGGGTGCGGCCCGGCGGACGGAACAGGTCGCCGTAGAAGACACAGCGCACGTCGTCCGCCGCGAGGGCGGTGGCGGCGCCGGCCCGCAGCAGGCCGTCGGACAGTGCGGGGTGCCAGGAGCCCCGCAACTCCCGCTCCCCCGTGTGCTGTTGCCCTATGCCGTGGATGCAGACCACCCGAGCCATGGCGTTCCCCCCGTGCGCGACCCAAGCGTGGGCTCACCTTAGCAACGGCACGGCCTCGGGACCCCGGTCAGTCCAGCAACCGCGCCAGATACGCCCGCAGCAGCTCGCGGGTCTCCGTGATGATCGACTCGTCGCCCTCCGGGGCCATCCGGAAGGACAGGTGGACCAGGGCGTCGGCGGTCTCCACCGCCACCAGGAAGGTGCGGCGCAGCGCGTCGTCGGGGGCGCGGCCGATGTACGCCGCCAGCAGGTCGGTCAGCCGGTCGGCCACCCGGTGGTTCGGCTCCGCGTCGCGGGCGCCGACCGGGATCTGGTTGCCGAAGTCGACGAGGGAGAAGCCGGGGGCGGTGCGCTTCATGGCCAGGTACTCGTCGAGCACCGCGTCCATCGCCGCCCGCCAGTCGCCCTTCGGGGCTTCCTTCAGGCGCTCGGTGACGCGCTCGGAGTAGCGCTCCAGGTTGCGCTGGGCGAGGGCGTCGGCCATCTGCCGCTTGTTGCCGAAGAAGCGGTAGACCGAGCCGATGGGCACCCCGGCGCGCACCGCGACGGCCCGGGTGCTCAGTTCGTCGTAGCCCACCTCGTCGAGGAGGTCGGCACAGGCGTCGAGGATCCTGGTCAGCCGTTCGGCGCTGCGGCGCTGCACGGGCGCTTTGCGAAGCGATGTCGCTGGGGGCACGGGCTTCATGATGCCTTTCCGCCGGGATCAGGTGAACCTCGCCCCCCAGTACGCGGACGGATGGCCCGTACACTCACCCGGCGTCCGGGCTGCTCGCGCCGCTGCCGGTGGGGGACGCGGCCCCCGATGCAGGCGGTGTCGCCGTCTCCGCGCCCGACGCCGTGACGTCCGCCGTGCTCTCCACCGGCTTGCCGTGCACGGCCCACACCGTGCCGTCGTCCGCGTAGAGCCGGGCGGTGATGTGGTGGGTGCCGTGCGGGACCAGGCCGGCGGGCAGGTGGAACGTGGGGGTGCGCAGCCGCGTCACCAGGCCGCCGTCCACGAAGAGGTAGGCGAGGCCGCGGCCGGCGACCGCCTTCGCGGCGGTGGCCGCCGGGGAGAAGCGGAAGCGCCGCACGTCGAGCCGGACGTCCCAGCCGCCGGCCGCGTCGGGGGTGACCACCGTGTCCACCTCGGGCGCCTGCTTCTTGTCCAGCTCGCGGTAGTGGCGCCCGCCCTCGTCCGTGTGGTCGAGGATCTTGCCCACCGGTGAGGGCGACTCCGCCCCGCGCCCGTGCGTCTCCCCGGTCCCGCACCCCGCCGCGGCGACCAGTAACAGCACGCAGACCGCGAGCGCACCCGGCAGTCCACGCGTCCACGACATGCCCGGAGCGTAGAACAGCGCGCCGGCGACCGGATCCCCCTGAAGTCGGGTTTCCCGCCGTCCCCCGCCGGGATGATCCCGGCCCTCTTGCACCCGATCCCGCGCAATCCTACGGTGATACATAGGAATCGATGGCCGGCAGTTCCAGCGGGTTCAGGGAGCGATCATGAGCGATGGGGTCACCTCCCGCGCGAGCGAGTTCGAGCGCGGGAAGGCGCGGAAGACCGCCGAGGGGCTGTCGTACCTCTCCGGGTTCGGCAACGAGCACTCCTCGGAGGCGGTGCCGGGCGCCCTGCCCGAGGGCCGCAACGCCCCGCAGCGCGCCCCCCTCGGCCTGTACGCGGAGCAGCTCAGCGGTACGGCCTTCACCGAGCCGCGGGCCCACAACCGCCGCTCCTGGCTGTACCGGATCCGCCCCTCGGCCGCCCACCCGGCGTTCACCCGCGCCGCCGACAACGGCGGACTGCGCACCGCCCCCTTCACGGAGCTCGCCCCGGACCCGAACCGGCTGCGCTGGAACCCCCCGCCGGAGCCGTTGCCCGGCACGGACTTCCTGGCCGGCCTGTGGACCCTGGGCGGCAACGGCGACGCCACCCAGCGCACCGGCATGGCCGTGCACCTCTACCACGCCGACGCCACCATGGAGCGGATCTTCTCCGACGCGGACGGCGAGCTGCTCATCGTCCCGGAGCGCGGCGGACTGCTGCTGCGCACGGAGTTCGGCCTGCTGCATGTGGAACCGGGACAGGTGGCGCTGATCCCCCGTGGGGTCCGCTTCCGTGTGGAGCTGCTGGATGCCACGGCCCGGGGCTATGTGTGCGAGAACTACGGCTCGCCGTTCCGCCTCCCCGACCTCGGCCCGATCGGCGCCAACGGACTGGCCAACGCCCGGGACTTCCTGGCCCCCGTCGCCGCCTACGAGGACATCGAGGGCCCGGTGGAGGTGGTCAACAAGTTCTGCGGCAACCTGTGGACCGCCACCTACGACCACTCCCCGCTGGACGTGGTCGCCTGGCACGGCACACATGTGCCGTACGCCTACGATCTCCGGCGTTTCAATGTGATCGGCTCCATCTCGTACGACCACCCCGATCCGTCGATCTTCACGGTGCTGACGTCCCCGTCCGACACCCCGGGCCTTGCGGGCGTCGACTTCGTGGTCTTCGCGCCGCGCTGGCTGGTGGGCGAGAACACCTTCCGGCCGCCGTACTTCCACCGGAACGTGATGAGCGAGTACATGGGGCTCGTCGAGGGGGCGTACGACGCCAAGGCGGAGGGCTTCGTGCCGGGCGGCGGGTCGCTGCACAACATGATGTCGGCGCACGGTCCGGACCGGGAGACGTTCGACCGGGCGAGCACGGCCGAGTTGAAGCCCCAGAAGGTGGACGACGGCCTGGCATTCATGTTCGAGACCCGCTGGCCGGTGACGCTCACTCCGCAGGCGGCGACCGCCGGGCACCTCCAGCGGCGCTACGACGACGTGTGGCAGGGCCTGGAACGCCACTTCCGCCCCTTGCACTGAAGATCCCTCACCGGTACGGATGGCCCGTGACCTCCTTCGCCCCGGACTCGATCGTCCTGAACCGCAAGCTGCCGCTCTGGTACCAGGTGTCGCAGTCGCTGCGCGCCTCGATACTCGGCCGCTCGCCGCAGGACCCGCTCCGGCTGCCCACCGAGGAACAGCTGGCGGAGCACTACGGCGTCAGCGTGCTGACCATGCGGCAGGCGCTGAAGGAGCTGGAGGACGAGGGACTGATCAGCCGGCACCGGCGCCGCGGCACCTTCATCGAACCGGACGCCCGGCGCGGCGCCCCGGTACGGCTGCTGGGCTCGGTGGACGCGATCGTGGCCCAGCAGTCGGGGATGACGGCGCGGCTGCTGGACCACGGCACGGTGCCCGTCACCGGCGAACTCACCGAGTACTTCCCGGATCTCGCGGAGGTGGCGGCGTACCACCGCCTGCGCAGTGACGAGCAGACCGGTGAGCCCACCAACCACGCCCGCAACCACGTCCGCCCCGAACTCGCCGCGCGCATCGACCCCGAGGACCTCGCCCGGTGGCCGATGACCAGGGTGCTCCGGGACGTCGTCGGCGCGGACATCAGCCGGATCACGGACACGGTGGAGGCCCGGCTGGCCGACCCGGAGACCGCCCGGCTGCTCCAGGTCCCCCTCCTCAGCCCGATCCTGCACTACACGGGCGTCACCTACGACACCGCCGGCCGGGTCCTGGACCTGGCGGTCATCCACTACCGGGGCGACCGTTTCTCCTTCACGGTCACCCTCGACGCCACCTGAACTCGTCGTACGATGCCGGGCGTGACGCACGACGACGCTCCGCTGCTGGCGGACCTCATGCCGTGGTCCGTCGCACCGCTACGGCTCGGCCGGGGGTGGCCGACGGCCCCCGTCCCGGCGACCCTGAAGGCCCGCTGGGAGGCTCTCCTCAGGGCCGAGGGCACCGACCGGGAGACGTTGTTCGAGCCGACGCGCGCCCGGACGGTCCATTCGGCGGTGGCCCAGCTACCGGGCCGGCCGACCGGCACGGAGCGGCTGGCGCAGGCCACCGGCCCCTGCCCGGACCCGGTCCGGGTCCTCTGCGCCCCCTTCGACGAACAGTGGCTGCTCCCGGACCACCGCCTGATCGACGCGGCCCGCCCGGAGTTGTGGCGGGTGGCCGACGACCACCAGATCTTCGCGGTGGAATCGGCGGAGGGCATGCCGTTGCTGACGACCTCCGTCCTGCCCACCCTGCGCGCGGGCCGGATCCGCCCGCTGTACCGCCGGCCGGGGGGCGCGGAACCGAACCTGGCCCCGGGCCTGGCGGCCTACCTGGCCGGCCGGCTGGACCGGGCCGTCACCCCGCCGGACATCCTGGCCTGGGCCCTGGCGGCGATCCGCACCGACCACACCGTCCCGCTCACCGAGGACCCCGACCTCTGGTCGAGCGGCGTGGCACTGGGCCACCGAGCCCTGTGGCTCATGCGCCGGGACGGCGAACGCCCCAAACTCCCGGGCGGCCGCCGCCCCTACGTCCGGGCCCCGCTCCCCGCCCGCCCCCTGACGATCCGCTACGACGCCGAGGAGGAGGCCCTCCACCTGGACGAGGGCCGCATCTCCCCGGTGCCACCGCAGGCGTGGGACTTCAGGACGGGTGAGGCACGGGTCCTGGAGGCGTGGTTCACCACCCGCACCCAGCAGGCGGAACCCGGCACCCTGTCGGCGATCGCCCCCACGACCTGGCCACAGCAGCAGACCTCGGAACTGCTGGAACTGATCACGGTCCTGACCCTGTTGGCGGACGTCCGCACGCAGCGGACCGAGCTGGAGATCAAGTCTCCGATCACGGCAGCCGACCTGACGGCAGCGGGCGTACTCCCACCCCCGGACACGTCCCGCAAACCAGCGTCGATCCTGGAGCACACGGAAGAAGGCCCAGCGGGTCAACTGACGCTGCTCTGACCGACCTTGTTTCAGGGGCGCGGGGCTGTATTTGATTTGCGGCTGCCGCCGCGTGGGCGCGACCAGCCCCCACGCACCCGCAGCTTCCCACTACGCGAACCCACCCAGAACCCTCTCCAGCATCCGCCTGAAAACGGCCTCCATGTCAACCGGCCCCGAGCCCTCCGCGAACGCCGCCGCCATCCGCGGATACGCCCCCGAGGCGATCTGCCCCCCGAGATAACCGACCCGCACCGCGTTCTCCTGCGCCTCCGACCACGGCAGACCGCGAACCCGCTCGGCCGTGTCGATCTCGTTCCGCACATAGGTCGTCACCACACCGTTCAGCATGGCGATGAGCTCAAGCTTCGTGCCGTAGGACGCGTCCAGCGGATCCAGGCAGGCCAGACAGTGCTCCAGATACCGCAGAGCATGGGGGCTGAACCCGTAGACCGGTGACATCAGACGCGGCACCCAGGGATGCCGGTGCATCAACCCCCGCGTCTGCTCGGCGACCCGCATCATGTCGGCCCGCCAGTCCCCCGTCGGCTCCCACAGCTCGTGCTCCGCGCCGACCGCGTCAAACATCAGCTCGTACAGGTCCTCCTTGCGCGGGACGTAGTTGTACAGGGACATCGTCCCGCACCCCACCGCGGCCGCCACGTGCCGCATCGACACGGCGTCCAGCCCCTGCTCGTCGGCGATCCGTACCGCGACCGCCGCGATGTCGGCGCGGGTGAACGCCGGCTTCGGCCCCCGCCCGGTCCGCTCGGGGCGTGCCCAGATCACCTCGGGTTCGACCCCTCGGACTGCCATCGATCATCACCTCGCCCACCATGCTAGTTACGTACAGCGTACGTAGTGCGCTATGGTCGGCACATGGAAACTACGTACGCTGTACTTAGTGAAGGTCTGGAGAAGCGCTTCGGCGCTGTGCACGCCCTGCGCGGCCTCGATCTGGCCGTCCGGCAGGGCACGGTCTGCGGACTGCTCGGACCGAACGGGGCGGGGAAGACGACGGCCGTACGGCTGTTGACCACCCTCCTCCGGCCCGACGCGGGCTCCGCCCGCATCGCGGGGCACGACCTGGTCCGGGACGCCCCGGCCGTGCGCCGCAGCATCGGCGTCACCGGCCAGTACGCCTCGGTCGACGGCGACCTCACCGGCCGCGAGAACCTCCGCCTCTTCGCCCGGCTGCACCGGGTGCGGGGACCGAACGACCGGGCCGCCGAACTCCTCGACCGCTTCGGCCTCACCGAGGCCGCCGACCGCAAGGCGGCCACCTACTCCGGCGGCATGCGCCGCCGGCTCGACCTCGCGGCCAGCCTGGTCC
Organism: Streptomyces sp. NPDC054770; assembly: GCF_053611985.1. NCBI lineage: Bacteria > Bacillati > Actinomycetota > Actinomycetes > Kitasatosporales > Streptomycetaceae > Streptomyces > Streptomyces sp. NPDC054770. The sequence goes on along the minus strand of NZ_JBSHBL010000030.1, from coordinate 73,414 downwards.
GCCGTCCCGACGTGCTGTTCCTCGACGAGCCCACCACCGGCCTCGACCCCGCCAGCAGGAACGGCATCTGGGAGGCGGTGCGCGAGCTGACGGCGGACGGTACGACGGTGCTGCTGACCACGCAGTATCTGGAGGAGGCCGACCAACTCGCCGACGACATCGTGCTGATGGACCACGGCCGGGTGGCCCGGACCGGCTCGCCCGCCGAACTGAAGGCGCTGATCGGCTGGTACGCGGAGGCCGTGGTCGCCGACCGGGACGCGCTGCCGAAGGCGGCCGCTGTGCTAGATCACCTCACCGGCACGGAGCCGCAGTTCGACCACGACCGGCACTCCGTCGGTGCCGTGACCACGGACCCGACCCTCACCCTCCCGCGTCTGGTGCGCGAGCTCGACGCGGCGGACGTGCCCCTGCTCGACGCGAGCCTCCGGCCGCCGACCCTGGACGACGTTTTCCTCCGACTGACGGGAAGCCGAGCATGAGCGCGCTCGCGTACGACGGCGTCACGATGGTGGGCCGGCAGCTGCGCCGGGTCCGCAACAGCCCGGGCCTCGCGGTCCTCACCCAGCTGATGCCCATCAACATGCTGCTGTTCTTCGGCTACGTCTTCGGCAGCGCACTGGCGATGCCGGGCCCGGAGTACCGTTCCTTCCTCGTCCCGGGGCTGCTGGTGGCGACCGCGGCCGGCGGGGTCATGACGGGGATGTTCCAGGCCGCCCAGGACACCCACCGGGGTGTGATGGACCGCTTCCGGACCATGCCGGTGAGCTCGGCCGCCGTACCGCTGGGGCAGGCGGTGGCCGACCTGGTGGTCACGGCGATCGGGACCGTGCCGCTGCTGCTGGTGGGTCTGGCCGTGGGCTGGCGCGTCGAGGGATCGGCGGCCGCGGCGGTCGGCGCGGTGGGCCTCCTGCTGCTGTTCCGGTTCGCCTGCACCAGCGTCGGCATCCTGCTCGGCCTGCTCACCCGCAGTGAGGAGGCGTCCGGTCAGCTCGGCGCGTCCACCTTCGTGCTGCCGCTGCTCTCCAACGCCTACATCCCCACCGCGCATCTCCCGGGCTGGCTGCGCACGCTGGCCGAGTGGAACCCGATCAGCGCGGTGACGACCGCCCTGCGCGACCTCTTCGGCAACGCTCCCGTCCCCGCGGACGCGGCCTGGCCGGTGGCGCACCCGGTCGCGGGCTCGGTCGCCTGGAGCGTGGTCCTCATCGCCGTCTGTCTGCCCCTCGCCGTCCGCCGGTACCGGCGCTGCTGACAGATCCGCCGGTCGCGGGACATGATCCAGCCCATGGACCGTGTCCCGCTGCCCCTGGAGGGCATCACCGTAGTCGCCGTCGAACAGGCCGTCGCCGCCCCCTTCGCCACCCGGCAGCTGGCCGATCTCGGTGCCCGCGTCATCAAGGTCGAACGCACCGAGGGCGGCGACTTCGCCCGCGGCTACGACACCGCCGCCCAGGGGCTCGCCTCGCACTTCGTGTGGTGCAACCGGGGCAAGGAGTCCATCGCGCTGGACCTCAAGGACCCGCGCGGCCTGGACGTCGTACGGCGGCTGGTCGCGGGCGCGGACGTCTTCGTGCAGAACCTGGCCCACGGTGCCGCGTCCCGGCTCGGCCTGGACGCGGCCACGCTGTGCGCCGCGCACCCCCGGCTGGTCGCCGTGGACATCTCCGGATACGGGGCTTCGGGGCCGTACGCCGGCAAACGCGCGTACGACATGCTCGTGCAGTGCGAGGCGGGGCTCGTGTCGGTCACGGGGACGCCGGAACAGCCCGTGAAGGCGGGGATCCCGGCGGCGGACATCGCGGCGGCCATGTACGCCTTCTCGGGGGTCCTGGCGGCGCTGGTGCGGCGCGGGACGACCGGGCGGGGCGGGCCGGTGGAGGTGTCGATGCTGGACGCGCTGGCCGAGTGGCTGGGGCATCCGCTGCACCACACGATGCACGGCGGGACACCGCCCGGGCGCACGGGTCTGGCGCATGCCGTCATCGCGCCCTACGACGCCTATCCGACGGCGGACGGCGGGCGGGTGCTGCTGTCGGTGCAGAACGACCGGGAGTGGCGGCGGCTGGCGGAACAGGTGATCGGACGGCCGGAGTTGGGTGCGGATCCGGCCTTCGCGACGAATGCGGCGCGGGTGGCGAACCGGGCGCGGACCGACGAACTGGTCGGGGCGGCCCTGGAGGCGCTCGGCGCCGACGAGGCGCTGGCGCGGCTGGAGGCCGCGGGCATCGCGTGCGCACGGCTTCGGGACCTGCGGGAACTGGCCGGGCATCCGCAGCTGGCGGCCCGGGAGCGGTGGCGGGAAGTGGGGTCGCCGGTCGGGCCGCTGCGTGCGTTGCTGCCCCCCATCACACTGCCGGGCGGGGACGAGGCTCGGATGGGGGACGTGCCCGCGCTCGGACAGCACACCGGGGCGCTGCTGCGTGCCGTGGGGATGACGGACGCCGAGATCGCAGCGCTGCGCCGGGACGGTGTCGCGGCCTGAGCGCGGGCCTGACGGTCAGGCGGTCAGTGCTTGCTGCCGCCGAACAGCGAACGGCGCAGCCGACGCAGTGGCGCGAAGAGGGAGACACGGCTGACCCGTGCGACCCGGTCGCTGCGCTGCGCGGGTTCACGCGCGGTCAGCTCACGCATCAGTGACGTCGCCTCGACCGCCTGCTGCTGCGGTATGGCGGGTCCCGCCAGCACCGACAGATGGCGGTCGAGGCGCGAACTGGTCGCGCCGCTGCCGCAGGTGATCGCAGGAACCCTCGCCCTGCTGCGTGTTATCTGATCCATGTCACTCCCCACCCGTACGAGTCCACCCGGCCCGGGCAGGGTAACCCTATCGCCCCGATGGGGCACCCGTGTATCGCGGTCACAGGATTCACCTTCCCCGCAAGGGTGTTGACGACCCCTCTTGAACTACACTCCGACTACTCTCCGAATCCAACCGATTTCAGGGCGAGTTGGACAACGGGCTGGCTGGTGGGCTGCGCTGACCCGCCGGCAGGCTCGACGGTCACCGCGAGTGACGTCGCGGACTTGCTCAGACCCGTGGCGACCAAGGGCGTGCCGGCCTTGAAAAGCCCGAGGGAGCGCGGTTGCACACGGGGGCGCATGAGCCAGAGCTGGTGCACTCGGCCGTTCGACGGGGTGCCGTACCCGCTGAGCGTGACGACGGCCCGCCCCTCCGATACGGAAGCCACCGCTCCGATACTTCGGCCCCGGGCATCTTCGTAGCTGGTCGTGCGGACGTCGGTCGCGGCCAGAACGTGGGCGATCTCACGCGACTGGGCCCGCTCGGCGTCGAGCTGATCCTGCGTCCGGCCGACCTGCACCGCGAACAGCGAGGCGACGACCAGCGCGGCGGCCGCGGTGGCGGTGGCGAACGGCACGAACAGGGGGCGGCGGGTCCGCACCCGGACCCGGTCCGGCGGCGGCTGGGCGCCCCAGACGTGCGGCGGCAGCTGGGGCGTGTGCTCGGGGATGGGAGCCGACTCCTGCGGGGTGGCCCGTACCGCGGCCAGCACCCGGTCGCGCATCGCCAGGGGCGGCGGGGCCGCGGCGGAGAAGGCGAGCCGTACCGCGTCCTCGGTCAGCGCCCGGACCTCGTCGGCACACCGGTCGCAGTCCCCCAGGTGCTTCTCGAACCGGCGCCGCTCGCCGGGCTCCAGGGCGTCCAGGGCGTAGGGCGCGGCCAGCGAGTGCAGGTCCTCGCGGTGCAGCAGGCGGCCGACCAGGCTCATGCGGCACCCCCCAGGCAGTCGCGCAGCCGGGTGAGTCCGTCGCGCATCCGTGTCTTGACCGTACCCAGCGGCAGCTTGAGCCGCTCGGCGACCTCACGGTACGTGTAGCCGTCGTAGTAGGCGAGGGTGACGGACTGGCGCTGGAGGGCGGTGAGGCGGTCCAGGCAGCGGCGTACCCACTCGCGCTCCAGGCCGGCTTCCACCGTTTCGGCGACCTGGTCGAAGGCGGGTTCGCCGGCACGCAGCGCCTCGCGCTGTTCGCGTTCGCCGGCCGCGCGGGCGCTGCGCACCCGGTCGACGGCGCGGCGGTGGGCGAGGGTGAGGATCCAGGAGAGGGCACTGCCCCGCTCGGGGTCGAACTTGGGTGCGGAGCGCCAGAGTTCGAGGAGCACCTCCTGGGACACCTCCTCGGACTGGGCGGAGTCGCGCACCACGCGCCGTACGAGTCCGAACACCGGACCGGACACCAGTGCGTAGAGGTCCTCGAACGCCTTCTGGTCGCCGGCGGCGACGAGTTGCAGCAGTTCGTCCGCCTCCACCCCGTCCCCCCTTCTGTGGCCGCACCCGGACCGTCGTCCCACACCAGGCGTTCGCAACTGACGCACCTCCGGCAGAAGTACGTATGCGAGCGCCCGAAACGCAGGTTGAGCATGAAAAAAAGATTTTTTTCTTCGGACCAATCCAAACGGCCCTCCTGCTCCGTATACCCGTCCGTCAAGCAAGTTGGGACCGAGGGACGGACGGCATGACACCTCTAAACTCCAGGGGCGGCGCGAGGCGCAAGGGCCTTGTCACGCTCATCTGTGGGGCACTGGCCACCGGCGGGATCACAGCCGCCAGCGTCGCCGCGCTGGAACCGGGGGCGGCCTCCGCCTCCTCCCACCGGGAGGCCCCGCTCATCTCGGGCACCCCGCAGTACGACAACACCGACCTGTACGCGTTCGTCAGCCCGGACAAGTCCGACACCACCACGATCGTGTCGGACTACATCCCCTTCGAGGAGCCGGCCGGCGGCCCGAACTTCTACCAGTTCGCCGACGACGCCCAGTACGACATCCACGTCGACAACAACGGTGACGCGCTCGACGACCTGATCTTCCGCTACACCTTCAAGACCCAGATCAAGAACAAGAAGACGTTCCTCTACAACACGGGTGTGGTCGACAACCTGACCGACCCCGACCTGAACGTCACGCAGTCGTACAACCTCGATCTGATCAAGCTGAAGAACGGCAAGCAGCAGCACACGACGCGGATCGCCAGCGACGTCCCGGCGGCGCCGTCGGACGTCGGCAAGGCGTCGATGCCGGACTACGCGAAGCTGCGCTCCCAGGCCATCTACAAGACGGTGGGCGGCGGTGCGACCTTCGCCGGCCAGGCGGACGACCCGTTCTTCGCCGACCTGCGCGTCTTCGACCTGCTGTACGGCGGCAACCTCAGCGAGGTCGGCAACGACACCCTCAAGGGCTACAACGTCAACACGATCGCCCTCCAGGTGCCGAACTCCCTGATCCGGCAGTCGGCTTCGCGTCCGACCGTCGGCATCTACGCGACGACCCAGCGCAAGAACGCGCAGGGCTACTACTCGCAGGTCTCGCGTCTCGGCAACCCGCTGGTCAACGAGGTCGTCAACCCGCAGAAGGACAAGGACAAGTTCAACGCGTCCCAGCCCAAGGACGACGCGCAGTTCCTGAAGAACGTCACCAACCCGGAGCTGCCGAAGCTCGTCCAGGCGATCTACAACATCAAGGCGCCGTCCGAGCCCCGCAACGACCTCGTCAGCGTGTTCCTCACGGGCGTCAAGGGCCTCAACACGGAGCAGCCGCAGGCGAAGCCGTCGGAGATGCTCCGCCTCAACACGTCCATCAAGCCCACCGCCAAGCCCAAGCGGCTCGGCGTCCTGGACGGTGACAACGCGGGCTTCCCGAACGGGCGCCGGCTCACCGACGACGTGATCGACGAGGCGCTCCAGGTCATGGAGGGCGAACTGGTCGGTTCCAAGAACGACCTGGGCGACGCGGTCGACAAGAACGACAAGAGCTTCGAGAAGTACTTCCCGTACGTGGCCGAGCCGACGGCCGGTTCGCGCGGCAAGATCGCCAAGGCGGCGGCCGGCAGCAGCACGAAGAGCGCGCTGGGCGACGCCCTGACCGGTTCCGGTGACAGCAACATGACGCTGATCGCGGGCTCGGCGGCCGCGGGTGCGGCGGGTGTGCTGCTGATCGGCATCGCGTTCGGCTGGTGGCGGCGTCGGATGCAGCGGCCGTACTGATCGCCGTTTCCCTTCACGGGGCGCTCGACGCGCCCCCCCTTTTACTGGCGCGGCCCGCACCCACTCAATCCCCCACGGCGCGGGCCGCGCCGCTCCGCGCGAACAGCTACTAGGAGAGGGCATGGCCCCGGGTACGAACGAGAAGCAGCCCGCCGAGACGAAGGACAAGGACGACGAGCGCGTCACCGCCCTGCGCCGGTTCGCCGCCGCGGGGCGGAACTGGCGGCGGGCCCAACTGGCCGGCTCGGCCGTGCTGATGGCCATCGCGCTGACCGGCGGGGCGATCGCCTTCGGGTCCGCCCAGGACGGCGGTACGGCGCCGGTGGCCACGTCGAGCGCGGTGGACCCGGCGCTGCTCGCGAGCGGGGACCTCGACACGACCATCGCCTCTCTCCAGGCCCATCTCCGCACCCAGCCGAAGGACTCCGACAGCTGGGCCACCCTCGGCCTCGCCTACGTCGAGCAGGCGCGCACCAAGGGCGACCCGTCCCGCTACCCGCAGGCCGAGAAGTCCCTCAAGCGCGCGCTCCAGATCACCCCGGACAACGACGAGGCGCTGGCCGCAGAGGCCGCGCTGGCCGCCGCCCGGCACGAGTTCGCGCCGGCGCTCACCTACGCGGACCAGGCCCTGAAGCAGAACCCGTTCAACGCGAACGCCCTGGCCTCCCGCATCGACGCCCTGGTCGAACTCGGCCGCTACGACGAGGCGAGCAAGGCGGCCGACCTCGCCGACCAGCGCAAGCCGGGCGTACCGGTGTTCACGCGCTACGCGTATGTGCGGGAGCTGCGCGGTGACGTCAAGGACGCGCAGCGGGTGCTGCAGCAGGCCCTGTCCACGGCCACCTCGAAGGGCGACATCTCGTACGTGGCCGCCCAGCTCGGTCTGCTCGCGTGGAACCAGGGCGACTACAAGACCGCGCAGGACTACTACGCCCGCGCCCTGGCCGCCGACGACACCTACATCCCGGCGCTGGAGGGCCGTGCGCGTGTCCAGGCGGCGCTCGGCGACCGGGCCGACGCGATCAAGGGCATGGAACTGGTCGTCTCCCGCTATCCGCTCCCCCAGCAGCTCGTCGAACTCGGCGAGTTGTACGAGGACCGGAACGCCAAGGGCGACAAGGCGAAGGCCGAGGACCAGTACGCGCTCGTCGAGGCCTGGATCGCGCTCGCCCGTGCCAACGGCGTGAACGCCGACCTCGACACCGCCCTCGCCGCCGCCGACCACGGCAACAAGGCCGAGGCGCTGAAGGCCGCCCGCGCCGAGTGGGCCCGCCGCCACACCGTGCACACGGCGGACGCGCTGGCCTGGGCCCTGTACGTCAACGGCCACGTCAAGGAGGCGCTCCCGTACACCCGGCAGGCCACCGCCACCGGCTACCACAACGCCTCCTTCAGCTACCACCAGGGCATGATCGAGCTGGCCAACGGCGAGAAGGCGGCCGGCCGCGCCGCCCTCACCAAGGCCCTCAAGCTCAACCCCGGCTTCTCCCCGCTGGGCGCCCGTACGGCCCGCAAGGCGCTGGAGGCCTCGAAGTGAACCTCCGCCGTACCGCCGCCGTCTTCACCCTGGCCTGCGCCGCGACGCTGCTGTCCGGGACGGCCGCGAGCGCGCACCCGCTCGGCAACTTCACCGTCAACAAGTACGACGGTCTCGTCGCCGCTCCCGGTCAGCTCCGCGTCGACCATGTCGAGGACCTCGCCGAGATCCCGGCGACCCAGGCCAAGCCGGACCTGAAGCGGCTGGGTGCCGCCAAGTGGGCCGAGCAGCGGTGCACGACGGCGGCGGACGGCAGCGAACTCACGGTCGACGGCAGGGCGACGCCGCTCACCGTCGGCACCAGCCATGCCGAACTCCGCCCCGGCCAGGCCGGGCTGAACACCCTGCGCGTGGAGTGCCGGTTCACCGCACCCCTCCCGAAGGGCACCACCGTCACCCTCGGCTTCCACAGCGCGGGCGCCGACACCGGCCCCGGCTGGCGGGAGATCACGGCGCGCGGCGACCGGATGACGCTGACGAAGACGGACGTACCGAAGACGTCCCTCTCGCACGAGCTCACCAGCTACCCCAAGGACCTGCTCTCCTCCCCGGCCGACATCACGACCGCCGCCGTCCACGTGCGGCCGGGCGGCCCCGCCCTCGGCGCGGAACGGCAGGACACCCCGGGTGCCGAAATCCTCCCCCGGGGCATCGACCGCTGGACCCAGGCGCTGACCGACCTGGTCGCCCGCCACCACCTCACCTTCGGCTTCGCGGTGCTCGCGCTGTTCATCTCGATCGGCCTGGGCGCGATGCACGCCCTGGCACCGGGCCACGGCAAGACCCTGATGGCGGCGACGGCAGCGGCCCGGGGCGGCCGCGCCCGCCTTCGCGACGTCCTCCCGCTCGCCGCGTCGGTCACGGTCACCCACACCCTGGGCGTGGTCGCCCTGGGCGTCCTGGTGACGGCGGGCTCGGCGGCCACGCCGTCGGTGATCGCCTGGCTGGGCATCGCGAGCGGCCTCATGGTCCTCGCGGCAGGCGCGAACCTGACCCGCAGGGCCTGGCGCAGCAGGGCCCACGAGCACACACACGACCACGGCCACGACCACAAGCACGAGGTGGCCGAGAAGCGAGAGCTGGCCCTGGTCGGGACGCACGGACACGCCCGGGCCCACGCTCACACGCACGATCACGACCACCCGCACGACGACGGCCACACGCACGACCACGGGCACGACCACGCCCATGGTCACGACCACGCTCATGACCACGACCACGGCGCCCGGCCACACTCCCTGGCCACCCGGTCGTCCGAGGACGACGGCCGGCCCGCACCCCACTCAGCCCGTCCGGCGTTTGAGGACGAGGCCGTCCAGGCCGAAGGGGGGTCCGGGGGCGCAGCCCCCGAGCACGGCCACACCGACGGGCACACGCACAGTCACGGCGGATTCACCCACACCCACTCCACGGCCCCCACCCTCCGCGGCACCATCCTCCTCGGCTTCGCCGGCGGCCTCGTCCCCAGCCCCTCCGCCGTGGTCGTACTCATCGGGGCCGCCGCCCTCGGCCAGGCCTGGTTCGGGCTGCTTCTGGTCGTCGCCTACGGCGTCGGTCTCGCGCTGACGCTGACCGCCGCCGGGTTCGCCGTCGTCAAGCTGGGTACGGGAATGACTCGGGTGATGGACAAACGCCCTCGCTGGACCACCCATCCCATGGCCACCCTGATCCGCAGGACCACCCCGCTCGCCTCGGCGCTCGTGGTCGTGGCCCTGGGTGTCGGACTGGTGGTCAAGGGGGCCGCATCCGCACTGCTGTGAGTTACGTTTGGGATGAATTTCGCGCGAGCTGCCGTGGGGGGCACCCGTGACCGAAGAGCCGGGCCGTGAGCGAGTGATCGCGGGCCGCTACCGACTGTTGTCCCCGCTCGGCGAGGGCGGCATGGGCACCGTGTGGCGCGCCCGCGACGAAGTGCTGGGCCGTGATGTCGCCGTCAAGGAGGTGCGGGCTCCCTTCGGGCTGTCCGGCTCCGACGTCGAGCGGATGTACGCCCGTCTGGAACGCGAGGCCTGGGCCGCGGCCCGGGTCGCGAACCGCAATGTGGTGACCGTGTACGACGTGGCGATGGAGGGCGGACGGCCCTGGATCGTCATGGAGCTGATCCAGGGCGTGTCCCTCGCCGACGTGCTGGAGGCGGAGGGGCCGATGTCCCCGCAGCGGGCCGCGGGCGTCGGCGCCGAGGTGCTGTCCGCACTGCGGGCCGCGCACGCCGCCGGGGTGCTGCACCGGGACGTGAAGCCCGGCAACGTACTGCTGTCGAACGACGGCCGGGTGGTGCTCACCGACTTCGGGATCGCCACGGTCGAGGGCAGTTCGGCGCTGACCATGACCGGCGAGGTGATCGGCTCACCCGAGTTCCTGGCCCCGGAGCGGGCGCTGGGGCGGGCGTTCGGCCCCGAGTCCGACCTGTGGTCGCTCGGTGTGCTGCTGTACGCGGCGGTCGAGGGCACCTCGCCGTTCCGGCAGGACACCCCGCTGAGCACGCTGCGGGCCGTGGTGGACGAGGAGTTGCCGCCGCCGTACCGGGCCGGGCCGCTCGCCCCCGTCATCGAGGGGCTGCTCCGCAAGGACCCGGCGCAGCGGCTGCCGGCCGAACAGGCGGAGCACGACCTGCGGTTGGTCGCGGCCGGGGGCACCCCGAGCACGGCCGCCACCGTCCCGGTCCCGGGGCCGTACGAGACACCGACCCTCGTCGCCCGGCAGCCCCAGCCGTCCTCCCCCACGCCCCCGTTGCCCACCCCGGCCGACACCCGGCCGCCCGTCTCCGACCGCGACGGCAACCGCAGGGCCGGTACCGTGCTGCTCATCGGGTTGGTGCTGGTCGTCCTCGCGCTCGGCGGGCTGACGTACGCCCTCCTCAACCGCAACAACAACGACGGCAGCGGCGGCAACGCGGGGGCGAGCCAGTCGGCCAGCAACCTCAGCTCCCCGGCGCCCAGCAGGAGCAGCAGCACCAAGTCCCAGTCCCCGTCGGCGTCCGCGAGCAGCAGCGCGCCCGCGCAGAGTGTGAAGGTCAGTGTGGCCGGGTCCGGCACGGACTATTCGGGGGCCTGTCCGCCGTCCACCGCGCAGGCGCCCTCGTTCACGGCGACGTTCACGGTGGGGAGCGTGCCCGAGGACGTGCAGTACCGGTGGGTGCTGAAGAACGGGAAGCTCGACGACCAGGGCTGGAAGACGCTGTCCTTCCCGGACGGCGGCGGGAAGACCCGGCAGACCAGGGTGACCGTGACGACCTGGTCCGACAGCGGGACGCTGAGCGACGCGATCGCCGTCGAGGTGCGCAGCCCGGTGGAGACCACGTCCAACTTGGTGCCGTTCACGGTGACCTGCACCAAGACGACGGAGACCCCGAGCGACGGGGCCTCCGCTTCGCCTTCGCCGTCAAGCTCCGGCTGACGTACCGAAGGTCACGCGTTGCTGGTCAGGGCCGGCAGATAGCCGCCGGAGTGGCCGGCCGCGGTGGGGTGGTACGACTCGGTGATGTCCAGCAGGTTGAGGCTGTGCAGCCAGGAGCTGCCGGAGCAGATCTCGTGGCTGGAGAACGCGGTGCGGACGTCGCCGAAGGCGAACCCGTGGTCGGCGGCGCGCTTGGCGATCGCGGTGTCGATGTAGTCGGCGGCGGCGTTGATGGCGGAGCGCTTGGTCGAGGAGAGACCGAGGCAGGTGGTGCCCAGCAGATAGAAGCGGGGGTAGCCGAGGACGACGACCTTGGCGTTGGGGGCCTTGGCGCTGATCGCGTTGTAGACGTTGTCGAGCTTGCCGGGGAGCGTGGAGTCGACGTAGGCCTCGGCGGTGCTGATCCGGGACAGGCAGGTGCTGTCGGAGTTGAGCACACAGGTCGTCATGACGTCGGTGAAGCCCGCGTCGTTGCCGCCGATGGTGATCGAGACCAGGGCGGTCGAGGAGCTGAGGGTGCCGAGCTGGCCGGAGAGCACGTCGTCGGTGGTGGCGCCCGAGCAGGCGAGGAACGAGAACGAGGACGGGCTGTGGGCGGCGTTCCACAGGTAGGGGTAGGCGTTGGTGCTGCGATCGCAGCTGCCACTTGAGCTGATGTAGCTGCCGGCGCCGACACCGGAGGAGTACGAGTCGCCGAGTGCCACATAGCCCCCGGTCGCGGCCTGCGCTTCCGTCGCGGCCGCCCCGGTGAGGGCGAGGCCGGTGGCGAGGAGGAGTGAAGTCACGTATGCCGTAATTCGGGAACGTCTCATGGAACCTCCCTTTAGCAGGATCTCTGCCATAACTGTCGTAGCAACTACGCGTGTTGACGGGAAGTGTCCATGCCAAAACTGTTCACGATCTCAACCAGCCCTAACCGGACCGTTCCTGCGCGTTCCCGGCACGTTTGATTACGCGGCCATGACAGCGGAGTGACAGCCCGTCAGCCCCCTCGCGCTCTCGGGACCCATGTCGCAATCGATCACCGGAACGCACCAGAATCGAGCGACTTGTTCCCCGGAGGCATCAGGTGTCTCCGGGGAACGGTCATGTCCGGAGACCCGCTTGACGCCCCCCGTTCGGCTGCGCGACATTGAAGCCCGGCATCCGACGCCTTGGGGGGCAAAGTCGGCCATGCAGACCATACGGCTCAAGACATCATCAACAGCGGACGAACGGGCACGGCCAGGACCGGGGAGGGACCTGGGACCCCTGTTCGCGGGGGCCGCGACAGCCGTCGCCGGGTTCGGTGCACTGCTCGCACTCACCGACTCCGGCTCGTCGTTGCGCGGGCCGCTCGGGCTGTTCTTCCTGCTCGCCGCGCCGGCCGCGGCCATCGGTCTGGCACTGCGCGGACTCGGCCCGTTCGCCCGCGCGCTCACCGCACTGGCGGGTGCCGTCGCCCTGGACATGCTGATCGCCCAGGGCATGCTCGCCACCCATCACTGGTCCTGGCGCGGCGGCATCATCGCCGTGACCGCGATCAGCCTTCTGCTGCTTCTGCTGGTACTCCTGCGACCGGTGGAACGCATTCTCGAACGGATTCCTCGGCGAGCCGGGAAAATACGTTCGAGTTGAAGAACAAGGTCGGCCAAAGTTTCGTAACGGCCAAACCAACAAAAACGTGAGGCCCGCTTCCGGGTCTTGCCATACTGGTTCAATCATCAATACCGTCGTACATCTCACCCGCATCGGATCGTCATCAAGCGGCTCTAGGGGAGGGCTCAAGGACCGCGATGTTCCGGGGCGGGGCGCGGTAGGGGGGTGCCGTGCTCGGTGACCGCAATGACCACTGTCGTTTCTCGTGTGACCACTGTCGTTTCCGAGTCGTGCCGCGCGACCGGCTGCCGTTTTCCGGCAGACCGGCCATCTTTGCCAGCTCACCTGCGGATACGGAGATCCGTTCTCCGAGCCGTCGGTGAGAAACCCCCCTTTCGAACCGGACACAGAAGCGGGCCGCCCAGGGGCGGGCGGTCCACCGGACGAGAGGGACAAGACTCATGAGTTCTGTTCTGCGCACACCGGCCTCGGGCCAAGATCCGTTAATGGGACCCGAATACCGGCCGATCTCCTCTCACCTGGCCATCACACCGCCGGTGAGCGTGGTGATTCCCGCGATGAATGAGGCGGAGAATCTCCCCTACGTCTTCAAGACACTTCCGGGCTGGATACATGAAGTGGTCCTTGTGGACGGTAATTCCACCGACAACACCGTGGAAGTCGCGCGGGAGTTGTGGCCCGAAGTGAAAGTCGTCGAACAGCGGGGCAAGGGCAAGGGAGATGCCCTCATCACCGGGTTCGAGGCGTGCACCGGCGACATCATCGTCATGGTGGACGCGGACGGCTCGGCCGACGGCCACGAGATCGTGTCGTACGTCTCCGCCCTGGTCTCGGGCGCCGACTTCGCCAAGGGTTCGCGCTTCGCCAACGGCGGCGGCACGGACGACATGACCTTCATCCGCAAGCTCGGCAACTGGGCGCTGTGCACGGTCGTCAACCGCAAGTTCGGCGCCCGCTACACCGACCTCTGCTACGGGTACAACGCGTTCTGGCGGCACTGCCTCGACAAGATCGACCTCGACTGCACCGGCTTCGAGATCGAGACCCTGATCAACATCCGGGTCGTCAAGGCGGGCCTGAAGGTGCAGGAGATACCCAGCTACGAGTACCTGCGCATCCACGGCACCAGCAACCTGCGCGCCGTACGCGACGGCCTGCGCGTGCTCAAGGTGATCCTCAAGGAGCGCTCCAACCGGCGTGACCTGCGCCGGCAGGTAAGGCGCTCCCCGATGCTCAGCACGGGCCGGGGAGAGACGTCTTGAGCGATCCCGACATCTCCGTCGTGATCTGCGTGTACACCGAGGACCGCTGGGAGGACATCCTCGCGGCGGTCTCCTCGGTGCGCGCCCAGTCGTATCCGGCGCAGGAGACCCTGCTGGTCGTCGACCACAACCCGGCGCTCCTGGAACGGCTCACGAAGGAGTACAAAGAGGCCACCCGGGTGCGGGTGCTCGCCAACGCGGGCCCCCGCGGCCTGTCCGCGGGCCGCAACACGGGCATCGCCGCCTCCTACGGCGAGGTGATCGCCTTCCTCGACGACGACGCGGTGGCCGAGCGGGACTGGCTGCGCCGCTTCGCCGAGGGGTACGCCGACCCGAAGGTGATGGCGGTCGGCGGCCGGACCATGCCGATCTGGGCGTCGGGCCGCCGACCGGACTGGTTCCCGGAGGAGTTCGACTGGGTCGTCGGCTGCACCTACCGGGGGCTGCCCGCGGGCCGCGTCCGGGTCCGTAACGTCCTCGGCGGAAACGCTTCTTTCCGGCGTACGGCCTTCGACGCGGCGGGCGGCTTCGCCACCGGCATCGGCCGCGACGGCGACAAGCGCCCGCTGGGCTGCGAGGAGACGGAGCTGTGCATCCGCCTCACCCGGGCCCGCCCGGACGCGGTCCTCCTCATCGACGACCGCGCGGTCATCCACCATCGGGTGCCCAAGGCCCGCGAGCACTTCGGGTACTTCCGCACCCGCGCCTACGCCGAGGGCCTCTCCAAGGCCCTGGTCGCCCGCAGTGTGGGCGCCGGCAAGGGCCTGGAGTCCGAACGCCGGTACACCACGCGGGTGCTGCCCGCCGGGGTCGCTCGTGGCCTGCGGGACGCACTGCTGGCCCGGCCGGGCGGCGCGGGCCGGGCGGGCGCGATCGTCGCCGGGGTGCTGACGGCGGCCGGCGGCTACGTGGTGGGGAGCGTGCGGGCGCGGCGGGGCGGGGCGGCCTTCGCCGTCGCCGGGATCGAGGAGGGATCCCATGGCTGAGGCGCCGGTCCCGATCCTCATGTACCACTCGGTCGCGACCGCACCCAACGACGCCACCCGCGCGCTGTCGGTGGCACCGGAGGCGTTCGCCGAGCAGATGGCGCTCATCGGCGGCCTGGGCCTGACCCCGGTCAGCACGGCTGCCCTGGCCGCCGGCTGGCGCTCCGGCGGCCCGCTCCCCGACCGTCCGGTCCTGATCACCTTCGACGACGGCTACGAGGGCGTGCACCGGCACGCCCTGCCCGTGCTCGCCAAGCACGGCTACGCCTCCACCCTGTTCGTCTCGACGGGCTGGCTCCGGGGCGCGTACGACACCGGAGGCGGCCTGGACGCCATGCTCGACTGGGACCAGGTGCGCGAACTCGCGGGCGCCGGCTGCGAGATCGGCGGGCACAGCCACACCCACCCGGAGCTCGACCAGCTGGACGACGACCGGCTGCGCGAGGAACTGATGCGCTGCCGGGACATCGTCACCGGCGAACTGGGCGCCGAACCCACCTCGTTCGCCTACCCGTACGGCTACTCCAGCCGCCGGGTCCGGCAGGCCGTGCGGGCGGCCGGGTACGCCCAGGCGCTCGCCGTCGGCAACGCTCTCGCCCACCGCCGTCAGGGTCCGTTCGCGTTGCGGCGCGTCACCGTGCGCCGCAGTACGGACGCCGCGGAGTTCGCCCAGCTGCTCGAAGGCCGTGCGATCGCCCGCAACTTCGCCAGGGACCGTGCCCTCACCAAGGGTTACGCCGTTCTCCGCAGAGCCCGACAGGTCCGCCGGAAGGCCAGCCGTTCCCGTGTCTGACACGACCACCGCAACCGAGACCGCGACAACCGAGACGTCGGCGCCCGAGCAGTCGGGGCGCCGTCTTCGCCTGCCCGGACGGGGCGGTTCGTCCGGCGGCAGTCCACTCTTCAGGAACGCCTATGCGCTGATGCTCAACACCGGCATCTCCGCCGTCCTGGGCCTCGGCTTCTGGCTGGCCGCGGCCCGCTACTACTCCGAGTCGGCCGTCGGCCAGGGCTCCGCCGCGATCGCCGCGATGAAGTTCCTGGCGGGCCTGACCGCGGTGACCCTCACCGGCGCCCTGGCCCGCTTCATCCCGGTGGCGGGCCGCCACACCGGGCGCCTGATCTTCCGTACCTACGCGGGCAGTTCGCTGATCGTGGCGACGGCCGCCGGGGTCTTCCTGCTGACGCTGAACGCGTGGGGGCCGTCGTACCGCTTCCTGCACGGGCCGCTCAACGGGCTCGGGTTCATCGTCGCGGTCGTCTCCTGGAACCTGCTCACCCTCCAGGACGGGGTACTGACCGGGCTGCGCAACGCGCCCTGGGTGCCGGTGGGCAACACCGTGTTCTCGGCCGTCAAGCTGGGACTGCTGGTCGCGCTGTCCGTGGCGATCCCGACGGCCGGTGTCTTCGTCTCCTGGGTCGCGGCGATCGCCACCTCGTTCGTACCGCTGGGCTGGCTGGTGTTCCGGCGCCTGGTGCCCCGGCACGTCAAGGCGACCGAGGACCATGCGAAACCGCCCACGCTGCGGGAGATCGGCAGGTTCCTGGCCGGCGACTACACCGGCTCGCTGTTCTCCCTCGCCGTGGTCTACCTGGTCCCGGTGATCATCGCCTCGCAGGTCAGCTCCGAGGACAACGCGTACTTCTACATCACCACCACCATCGGCGGCACCACCAACCTGCTCGCCATCAACATGGGCGCCTCGCTGACCGTCGAGGGCTCGCACGACCCGGCCCGGCTGGCCGGCAACGCCCGGGCCGCGCTGAAGCGGATGGCCCGGATCATGATCCCCATCTGCGCGCTGCTGTTCTTCGGGGCGCCCTGGATCCTCGGTGTGTTCGGCCCCGGCTACGCGGACGCGGCGACCCCGCTGCTGCGCTGGTTCGCGGTCGGCGCGCTGCTGCGGGTCGTGATGGAGACCTACTTCGCGGTGCTGCGTGCGCAGAGCCGTACCGCGGGCCTCGCCTGGCTGCAGGGCCTGCTGTGCGTGCTGGTGCTCGGGCTGACCCTGCTCCTGCTGCCCCGGATGGGGCTGACCGGCGCGGGCGTGGCCGAGATCTCCAGCCTCGCGGTGATCGTGACGATCGCGGCGCCCCGGCTGTGGAAGACGCTCCGGGCGGCCCCGGCCGAGATCCCCGAGGACACCGCACCGGACGGCGACCTCGCCGACCTGGGGACGCGCGAGGCCCCGGCCGCGACCGCCCCGCGCAGGCGCGGCCCCGCGTGGGCACTGGACACCGACACCCTCGCCCTCGGCATCCACGTGGACTTCGACCATGTGGAGCGCCGGCCGGACGTACGGCCGGGGCCGGGAACTCCGCCCACGGGTACGCCCGTTGTCCGACCGGACGACCGGCCGACATGGGCGCTGCGGCCGCCACGGAACCTGGGGTTGCCGGTGGAGGAGAGGGAGCCGCACGCGGAGGCCTCGCTGGGGCCCGCCGAGGTCTCGCTGCTGAAGGAGGCCGAGGTCGACGCGCCGTTCGGGAAGGCCGCCGTACCGGAACCGGAGCCGGAGGAGGCGGCGGTGCCGGCCGAGGCTCCCGAGGAGCCTGCGCCCGCGCGCTCGCTGCGGGAGCGGCTGACGCCCAGCCGCGCGGGAGTCGTCCTCGGCTGCCTCCTGGCCGCCGCCCTGCTGCTCTACTGGGTGCCGGCGGCCCGGCTCGACGACGCCGACCTGGACCGGATGGGCGGGCTCGGGCTGATCTCGGTGCTGCCGCTGCCGACGCTGGTCGGGGCGGCGCTGCTGGTCACGGTGTTCGCCGCGCTGCTCTGGCTGCGCCGGGAGCACAAGGCGCTGCTCCTGGTCACCCTGCTGGCGACGGTCGTATCGCTCCATGCGCTGCCCGCCGTGATCGAGACGGAGCCGCGCTTCCCGACCGCCTGGCAGCACCTCGGGTTCATCGACTACATCGACCGCACCGGCTCGGCCGTACCGGACCTGGACGCCCGCTGGAGCTGGCCGGGCTTCTTCGCGGCGGCCGCGTTCATCGGCCGGGCGTGCGGGGTCACGGACTTCACCGAGGTCATCCGCTGGTGGCCGACGTTCATCGAACTGGCGTATCTGGCACCGATGTTCCTGCTCGTACGGTCGCTGCGGGCGAGCTGGCGGGCGAAGTGGACCGGCATCTGGATCTTCGTGCTGTGCGGCTGGGTCGGCCAGGACTACTTCTCCCCGCAGGGCTTCACCTACCTGCTCTATCTGGTGTTCGTGGCGATCCTGCTCGTCTGGTTCCGCGCCCCGCACGTCATCTGGACGCGGTTCCGGCCGGGCGAGGCGGAGGTCGAGCCGACGAACCGGCGTCAACAGGCCGTGCTGCTCATGGTGCTGGTCGGCCTGTACGCGGCGACGGTCCCGGCGCACCAGCTCACCCCGTTCGTGATGCTGGGCGTGCTGGCGGCCCTGGTCCTGATCCGCAGGTCCGAACTGCGGGGTCTGCCGATCCTGTTCGGGGTGGTCGCGGCGGTCTGGCTGGGCTTCATGGCCGAGCCGTACTGGTCCGGGCACTTCAACGACCTGTTCGGCGGGGTCGGCGGGGTCGGCAGCAATGTCTCCACCTCGGTCTCCGGCCGTATCCAGGGCGGCAGTTCGACCCACAAGCTGGTCCTGTACGTCCGGGTCCTGCTGGCCGGGAGCATGATGACGTTCGCCGTCTGGGGCTGGTGGCGCCGCCGCTTCCACCGGTACCGCGAGCGCTCCCTGCTGGTCCTGACCTTCGTGCCGTTCCTGGGCTTCGGCATGCAGTCGTACGGCGGCGAGATGGCGCTGCGCGTCTTCATGTTCGCCCTGCCGGGCGCGGCCCTGCTGGCCGGGCTCGCCCTGTTCCCGCGTACCGGCACCACGGCGAAGGAGCGGGAGAAGGACAGGGTCAGCCTGGCGCCGGTGGCCGCGCTGATGGCCGGGCTGCTGCTCATGGGCGGCTTCCTGGTGGCGCGTTGGGGCAACGAGTCCTTCGAACGGGTGCGGCCCGGCGAGGTCGCCGCCATGGACTACGTCTACGCCCACGACAAGCCGACGGTACGGCTGCTGTGGCTGAGCAACGACACGGTCAACGACGTGACCCCGGCGATTCCGTGGGGCGCGAAGGACATGGAGCGGGTCGACTACGTGCCGACGCTCGCCCCGACCGACCCGGTGCTGGTGTCTAGTCTGGTCAAGGCGCTCAAGGACGCCGGCCCGCACTCGTATCTGATGGTCAACAGGAGTCAGGTCACCTATCTCCAGATGGACGCCGGCTACTCGGCGACCTGGGAGAGCCGGCTGATCCAGAACCTGGACAACCGGCAGGATCTGACGAAGGTCCTGGTCAACGACGACGCCACCGTGTACGCACTGCGCAAACAGCCCGCGGGTGCGGTGGAGAAGCCGGATCCGGGGCCGATCGGGCCGCGGATCACCTGGACGCCGTGGTCGGTGATCGGCGCTCTCGCCGCCGTCGCGCTGATCCTGCTGCTGACGGCCCGCGAGGTGGTCCGGGTCGCGGTCCGGCCCGGGGTGCGGCAACTGCGCTGGCTGCAGAGCAGTTTCTGGTTCTCGGTGCCGCTGCTCGCGGTACTGCTGGCCTCGTTGGCGCAACGGTTCCTGACGCTCAAGTGAGGGGTCCGAAGTGGCTCACCGGGCCGGTACATCCGGTGTCATCCGGTGTCACCGGGTGAGCCACTTCACCTCATAGGCCTTCATCTCGAACCGCTTCCCGTCCACCTGGGCGCTGATCGCCCGGTCGAGGGTGTTGACGACGAGGACGGTCCTGTCACTGGCGAGGACGCGGACGTTGGGCACGTCGTCCTTGGCGACGGAGACCGTCTCGTACCGGGTCCCCGGCGGGAACGCCTTCCCGAACCGGGACACCAGGTCGTACATGGGCAGTGCCCGCCCGCCGTCCGCGCTGTCGGTCGTCGTCCACAGGCAGCCGGCGCAGTCACCGCCCTTCTCGTCCTCCGGGTTCCAGTAGAAGCCGGAGTCGGCGCCGCCCTCGACCAGGGCGATCATGCCGGTGGCCTGGACGGCGACCCGGTGGCCCTCGGTCCAGCCGTCGCGTTCGTCGCGGCCGTCGGCCGGTTCGACGTAGTACTCGGCCCACCACAGCGGCAGGTCGTGGGTCTGCCTCCGCACCCACTCGCTGACGGCGGTGAGCTTGTCCGTGGCCGCGAACTCGTTCGGCAGCAGGTCGTCGTCGTTGGTGTAGCTGGACCCGTCGACGACCACGAAGTCGGCGCCCGCCTTGTGGGTGTTCCAGTAGTCGAAGGCGTCGACGACCCGCTGGTCCATGACGCCCCAGGCGCCCTTGAGGGTGCTGGAGGCGTTCTCGGTCTGGCGCGGGTCGAAGCTGTCCATGACGAGGTAGGGCCCGCCGACCATGATGTCCTTGTCGACGGCCTTCAACGCCTTGTAGACGAGGTTGTAGAGCTCGGTGTAGCCCTCGTAGTCCCAGCGGGCCTTCGCGTTGTTCCAGAAGCCCTTGAACTCGTTCCAGACGATGAAGTGCCGGACGTCCGGATACCGCTTGGCGACGGTCGCGGCGAGGTCGGCGTAGTCCTGGTAGTGGTCGGGGGTGGGCGCGGTCTCCAGGGCGGCCTGGCTCCAGTCGGTGTTGTTCACCCCCGCCCTGCCGCCCTTCATCCAGTCCGGGGAGCAGCACAGGGTGATCACCGGGGTGCCGCCCGACCTGCGCATGAAGTCCACCCGGCGGTCCAGCGCGCCGAAGTCGTAACGCCCCTTCACCGGCTCCGGGTT
The DNA here is from genome assembly GCF_053611985.1 of Streptomyces sp. NPDC054770. Taxonomy (NCBI): domain Bacteria; kingdom Bacillati; phylum Actinomycetota; class Actinomycetes; order Kitasatosporales; family Streptomycetaceae; genus Streptomyces; species Streptomyces sp. NPDC054770. The sequence goes on along the minus strand of NZ_JBSHBL010000030.1, from coordinate 52,899 downwards.
GTCGGCGCCCCAGCCCATGACGGCCTGGTCCTGCGGCAGCCCGGCGTCCTGGGACAGCAGGCCCTCGACCCGGTCGGTGGCCGTCGTACTGCCTTCGTCGGCGCTGTACTGGGTGTGGGTGAAGCCCCAGCCCACGTACGGCTCGGTGGTGTCCGGCGGGGTGGCGGGGGTGCCGTGCACCTTGTCGCCGTCGCGCGTGGTGCCCGCGGTGCCGGTGCCGCCCCCGGGAAGTGTGTTGACCAGTGTCACGATCAGGGCGAGAGCGGCCACGCCCACCCCGAGCAGGGCGGTGAGCCGCCACCGCCGAGCCCCCGAATTCCACCCATGACGTGCCATCAAGGACAAGAGTAACGGCGGAAATCGCCCCGGGGGCAGGTATCGGGGATCGACAGCCGTGTGACAGGACCGGGTGCGCTCCGGGACCGCGTGCGTGACCTCTTCGCGATACTCCGGAAGCTCGGTGCGCACCCGACACTCCCCTCCCACTTCGGAAAACGGGTGCGCAGCGGGCCCCGGTGACGGATCATGGCGGCATGTCTGCCAAGCCGCACGAGACGTTGCCGATCCGGCTCAACGTCGACGACTCCGACTCCCCGTCCGACGTCGTCGACGCGCTGTTCCTCGGCCGCTTCGCGACGGGCGAGCAGCCGTACTCGCACGCGGCGAACATCGACCGGGTGCGCTCCGGGGCGACCCTGCTGCCGAGGGAGGCGCGGGTGCTGCGGGTGGCGCGCGACGACGACCGCAGCGCGACCCTCGCGGAGGGCGACGGCTGGACGCTGCTGGTGTCCCGCTGGAACCGGGGCGCCGACGTCACCGTCACCGCCACCACGGCGGAGCTGGCCGCCGAGGTGCTGAACGAGGCGACGGACGGCGCGGCGGACGAGCCGGAACCGCAGCCGGAGAACGTGACCATGGGTTTCTGGTACGTCTCGCCGCGCCGTGGCCCGCACCGCACCACCCGGCAGATCTCCGCGGGCACCTGGGACGAGGTCCGCGCCAACTACACGGCGCCGGTCGCGGACGCGATGGACCGCCTGATGAAGACGACGCCGGAGGACATCGCGGGCCGTCTCCTGCTGCTGCACGGCCCGCCGGGCACCGGCAAGACCTCCGCCCTGCGCACCCTCGCCCGTTCCTGGCGGGACTGGTGCCAGGTGGACTGCGTCCTCGACCCGGAGCGGCTCTTCTCCGACGTCGGCTATCTGATGGACATCGCGATCGGCGAGGAGGACAGCGCCGGCAAGGGCCGCTGGCGGCTGCTGCTGCTTGAGGACTGCGACGAGCTGATCCGCGGCGAGGCCAAGCACACGGCGGGGCAGGCGCTGTCGAGGCTGCTGAACCTCACCGACGGCCTGCTCGGCCAGGGTCGCAACGTCCTGGTCGGCGTCACCACCAACGAGGACCTGGAGCGGCTGCACCCCGCCGTGGTCCGCCCCGGCCGCTGTCTGGCCCGGATCGAGGTGGGCCCGCTGACCCAGCGCGAGGCGGTGAACTGGCTCGGCATGGAAGAGGGGGTGGGCCGGGACGGGGCGACCCTGGCGGAGCTGTACGCGCTGCGCCGGGGGACGGCGCCGACGTCGGTACCGGGGGCGCGGGAGGGCGCGGACGCGGGCCTGTACCTCTAGCCGGTGCTTTGATGGAGGTATGCCCCTGTTCATCGGAACCTCGGGCTGGCAGTACAAGGACTGGCGGGGCGTCCTGTACCCGGCCGACGTTCCCGTGCGGTCGTGGCTGGAGACCTACGCGGAGCACTTCGCCACGGTCGAGCTGAACAACGCGTTCTACCGCCTGCCGACCCGGGAGAACTTCGCGTCCTGGCGGGACCGGGTGCCGCCGGACTTCGTGATCGCGGTCAAGGCGAGCCGCTATCTCACGCACATCAGACGCCTGAAGGATCCGGAAGAGCCGGTCGACCGCCTGCTGACCCACGCGGCGGGCCTGGGCGACCGGCTGGGCCCGGTCCTCCTCCAGCTCCCGCCCACCCTCAAGGCCGACCCGCCCCTGCTGGACGCCTGCCTGGCCTGTTTCCCCCATGGCACGCGCGTCGCGGTCGAACCCCGGCACGATTCCTGGTGGACGCCTCAGACCCGCGAAGTCCTGTCGTCCCGGGGCGCGGCCCTGTGCTGGTCGGACATCCAGGCCCACCCCATGACCCCGCTGTGGCGCACCACCGACTGGGCCTACGTCCGCTTCCACGAGGGCCGAGCCACCCCGTGGCCCCGCTACGGCCGCAGCTCCCTGGAAACCTGGCTGGACCGCATCGCCACGGCGTACCCCGGGAAGGCCGACGTCTACACGTACTTCAACAACGACCCCGGCGGGGCGGCGGTCCGGGACGCGGTGGCGTTCGGAAGGGCGGCGCAGGCAGCAGGGCTGACGGTGACCCGCACGCCGGAGCTGAGCACGAGCAGGTGATGCCACGCTTCCCGCTCCGGGCCGAGCAGAGTGCGGCACCGCCGGATTCCGCCGTCATGGCTGGACGCCGTCGCTGCGGAAAGGATGGAAGCCCGCCGTCGTCGACCGTTCCCACTGGTCTCATCTCCCCCCCACCGGCTCTTTTCTTCCCGCCGCGACGGCGATCTGCCGCGACGGCGATCTGCCGCAACGGCGCACTCCGGCGGTGCCTAGCCGTCCTCAGCCCTCCCCATACGCCGCCCGCAACGCGTCCCGCACCGCGGCCAACGCCTCCGCCTCGCCCAGGCCCAGGCGTCGGACCCGCTCGGCGTAAGCCTGTGCGGCCAGCGACGCCTCGCGTTGCGCGGCCGAGCCCGCCGCGGCGACGAACGTGCCGTTGCGGCCCCGGGTCTCGATCACCCCGTCCGTCTCCAGCGCCCGGTACGCCTTGGCCACCGTGTTCACCGCGAGGCCCAGCGACTCCGCCAGCCCCCGCACCGTCGGCAGCCGGTATCCCACCGGCAGCACCCCGCCCCGCGCCTGCTCGGAAATCTGCGCCCGCACCTGCTCGTACGGCGGCGCGCTGTCATCGATGTGGATCTTCAAGGTCACGGCCCGATTCTCCCGTACGCGCCGGAAAATGAGAGGCATCCTGTACACGTCCCGCATAGCGTGCGGCTCATGACAGTGATCGTGCGTGACCTGCGACCGGACGTCCGGTCCGACGCCGACGGCTTCGCCCGGGTCCGGCAGCTCGCCCTCCCCTACATACTGTTCACCCCGGAGTCCCTGGTCCACGACCTCACGCACACCCACCCCGACGCCCACTTCCGCCAGCTGATCGCGGAGAAGGACGGCGAGGTCGTCGGCACCGCCCAGGTCGGCCTCGCCCACGAGAGCACGGAACCGGGCCAGGGCTTCGCCAACGTGTACGTGCATCCGGAGCGCACCGGCCAGGGCGTCGGCACCCTCCTGGCCCGTACAGCGGAGGCGCACCTGTCGGCGGTGGGCGCGAGCACCTCGTACGCCTGGGTCCTGGACGCCCCGTCCAACCGCGCCTTCGCCGAGCGGCACGGCTACACCGCGAGCCGCTCCGCCCACTTCCTCCGTCTCGACCTCGCGCACGGCGCACTCCCCCCGCTGCGGACTCCCCCACCCGGCGTGGAGCTGCGCAGCGCCGCCGACTTCGCGGACGACCCGCGCCCGCTCTTCGCCCTCGACGCGGACACGACGTCGGACGAGCCGAGCGACATCGACTACGAGTTCACCGACTACGAGGCCTGGCTGGACGGGACCTGGCGGCACCCGCTGTTCAGCCGGGAGCTGACCTCGGTCGCCCTGGTCGACGGCCGCCCCGCCGCCTTCAGCGCGGCCCGCACCGACGGCGGCACCCGGTACGGCACCGTCATGACCGGCACCGCCCGCGCCTTCCGCGGCCGGGGTCTGGCCAAGCTCGCCAAGAACGACTCCCTGCACCGCGCCCGCGCCGCCGGCTGCACGGAGGCGGTCACGGGCAACGACAGCGACAACGGCCCGATGCTGGCGATCAACAAGTGGTTCGGGTACGAGATCTGCGCGACGGAGGTCAGGTATGTCCGCGAACTCGGCTGAGCCGACGGGCACGGTGGACGTCGTGCTGGTCAAGGCGGGCCGCACGAAGATCCGTTACCCCGCGGAACTGCTGCACGACGACGGCACCCGGATCGCCGTACGCGCCCCCTGGGCCGGCGACACGCCCCGCGACTTCGGCTTCGTCCGCTTCGAACAGGGCGATGTCTTCACCGAGTTCTACTGGCGCGACCGCTGGTACGCGGTGAAGGAGGTCCGCGCCGCCGACGGCACACTGAAGGGCTGGTACTGCGACGTCACCCGTCCGGCGACGCTCAGCGGCGGCCGGCTGGTCGTCGAGGACCTCGACCTGGACCTGTGGCGCTCGGCCGACGGCACGGACGTACGCCGCCTGGACGAGGACGAGTTCGCCGAGAGCGGCCTCGCGGAGCGGGACCCGGAGGCCGCGGCGGCGGCCGTGGCCGCGCTCGACACACTGGAGGACCTGGCCCGCGAGCCGGATTTTGCCACCGCCCTGCTGTCCTGAAGCCCCCTCACAGCTGTCCGGAAGCACCCCCTCACACCGTCGCCACCACCGCGTACCGCTCGTCGTCCACCTCCTTGCCCCACAGCACCGCCGCCGCGGACAGCCGCTCCACGCGGACGTCCGCGGCGAGCGGTGCGAGGAGGGCGGCGAGCCGGTCGGCGGGTATGCCGACGGGGGTCAGGGTTCCCCACACCCCCTCCACCAGCACGAACCGCCCGGCGGGGCGCAACAGCCCGCGCCAGTGCCGCAGCACGCGCGCGGGGTCGGGCAGCGTCCACAGCACATGCCGTACCAGCACGGTGTCGAAGAGCCGCTCGCCCACCGGCGGGGCCGCCGCGTCGCCGAGCAGGAACACCGCGTCGCGGCCGGCGAGCTTGGCGCGGGCCCGCTCCACCATCGCCGGGGAGCTGTCCACCCCGGTGACGCGGTGGCCCTGCTCGGCGGCGAGCAGGGCCAGGCTGCCGGTGCCGCAGCCGAGATCGAGGACGTCGGCGGGACGGGCGGGCAGCCACGCCCGGAGCCGCTCCGCCCAGGCCGCGCGGACCTCGGGCGCGCCCAGCCCATGATCGGGCTCCGCGTCGAAGGTGGCGGCCTCCGCATCCCAGTCGACACTCACCGCAACTGTCCGATCACTGTCGTTCGTCATGCCCCCAGCGTGACACCCGCCACTGACACTCGATCCGTGTGACAGCGACCACTGACAGACCTGGCATCGATGAGGAACTCTCGCCAAAAGGGTCTACCTCCGTGCCCACACGGATCTCGGTAGGCACTGAAGGAGGCAGCCATGCGCCGCGAAACCGTGCAGAAGCCCCTGAAGAGGACGGACCGCCGCCGGACCCGCGAGGAGGCCGACGAGCGCCCCGCCGGACGCCCGGAGGTGCGGAAGGACATCGCACGAACCTGGTGGCCGGACGGCTGACCGCGCCCGTTCCGCGTGCCTTTCAGCCCAGCGGTTTGCGGTAGTGGACGCGGTCGTACGGCCCGTCCACGCGCCGCCCGACGACCTCGTAGCCGTACTTCGGGTAGATCTCCTGGTTCTCCCACATCAGGGCGTTGGTGTAGAGCCTGACCTCGGGCAGGCCCAGCGCACGCGCGCGTGCGTCCACGAACTCCAGCAGCCGGCCTCCCACCCCCTTGCCGCGTGCGTCGGGGTGGACCGCGATGCTGTCGAGGAACAGGTGGTCGCCGTGCGCCTCGATGACGACGAGCCCGACCACCGGCTCCCCGACGACGAACACCCGGCCAGCGGCCACATTCGCCATGTGGTCCGCCTCCATGGGCTGCGGCACCACCCCGATCCGCGCGATGTAGTGGTGGTACGCCATATCGGTCACGGCCTTCACGGCCGGTACGTCGGCGGCGCGGGCGGGCCGGATGTCGTCGCTCGTCATACCGCGAACGCTAGTCAACTGACAGACATGGCCGAATGAATCACCTCGCCGCCGGCACGGGGCCCGGGCTGATCAACCTGAGCGGGTCTTTAGGCCTGCCTTAACGCAAGCATAAGGATCTCCGTCCACCGCCTCCAGCAGGCGATTTCACGGTTTCCAGAGGCTAGCTTTCTGATCGCCCCCACGGGATTCGGCCCAACGGGAGCGAGGCCGCTCCGCCGATCCGTCGTGACTCCGGGGCCTGACCGGCGGCTCAGGCCGGACAGGCCCCGGCGGCGTTCAGTTGGGCAGCGGCTCAGCTGAACGCCGACGCACAGGTGGTGGCGGTGGCGTGCGCCGGGTCGAGCGCGTTGGCCACCTCGTGGAAGGCGATCCGGTCGAAGAGGCCGATCGCCACGTGCTCGGAGAGGTCGAGCGAGCACAGGTCCTGGAGCAGGACGTTGCGGACGTCGGAGCCGCTCAGGTACTGGCTCTGCCAGGGCGTGGCCACCTCGTCGTACTTGGTGGCGATGACCGTGTAGTGCACTCCGGAGACGGTGTCGCCGCCCGCGTTGAGCTTGGTGAGGAAGGCGGAGCCGGGGATCTGGTCGGCGAGGCCGGGGGTGGTGGCCTTGATCAGGTCCGAGGCGCCGGGGAAGTACGGCAGCAGGTTGGTGAGACCGCTGATGGTGGCGCCGTGGTTGTCGGGGGCGAGCCCGACGAGGGCGTTCACCTTGGCGGCGCCGCCGAGGAACTTCAGGTAGTAGCGGGGCATCATGCCGCCCTGGGAGTGGCCGACGAGGTCGGCCTTGGCGGCGCCGGTCGCGGCGAGCACCTTGTCGACGAAGGCGGAGAGTTGCTCTGCCGACTTGTCGATGGGTCCGAGGCCGTAGAAGACGGGGACGCCGGTCAGCTGCCCGTAGTCGAGGGAGAAGACGCAGTAGCCGCGGTCCTCCAGGTACGGGGCGAGGGAGAGCCAGTTGTCGACGGAGTTGCCCAGGGTGCCGTGGACCAGGATCACGGGGCGGGGGTGGGCGGTGGAGGGGCGGCAGGAGTAGTCGTTCCAGCCGGTGCTGGGGGCGCTCGACGCGTGGGCGGTGGCGGCGGGAACGGTGGCGACGGCGGCGGCGAGGAGCAGCGCGGTCAGGGGTCTGAGCACTCGTTTCCAGGGCAGCATCGGGTGATCTCCTTGCGGCTCAAGGGAGGTACGACGGCCTTACGCCCTGTGATCCGGATCACGAGGATGCTGTTCACTCATCAAGTTACGGACGAGTAGTGCAAGCGTGAAGTTACGCGTCGGTAAAACTTCCGGGTAACCGGTCGCACACCACCCACCTGACGGGATGTCACCAGCCGGGCCTGAGGGGACCATAGGGCGCGATACGGGCAAAAAGATCCCGCAACACGCACACTCCCCGTCCCCGGGGGTGCGGCCTGCGCCCCGAAACGCCGGCGGGCCCGGCCTGCGGCGGCGGGCGTCGGAGGCCCGCACCCGCTCGGGCCGCATCCCGGGGTCGTGTTCGAGGAGGCCCGCGTCAGGCAGAGTTCACCCGTCTCACCACCTCAGCTGTCTCAAGCTGCAGCTGATGCGAGCCTCAGCGACCGACAGGCCGTTCGACACCGCCGATGTCTCGAAGACAAGCAGCGAGCCTTACTCACCGATGCCCACCGCCGCACCCTCAAGCGTCATGCCAACGCAACACACGCGCCGAAGGTCGATACCGAGGCCGTTCTCCATCTCACCGCGTACTCGTCCCAGGAAGTCAGGCCGCCCACTCCGAGATGGCGGCCCGCACCGGGAAGGCTCCTCCACCTCCGAACGTCGATCGGCTTCGGGCTGGCAACTCCTGTGCTCTGGGGTGAACTTGGGGCACGCCACGTCCTCCTGCCCCGCCTCCTGGGCTTCCCCTTCCCGACCGCCGGACGGCCGGAGCGCGTCGGACTCACTCGCCACACCATCCTTTGATCAGACAATCGATCATTCGGACAGTTGGTGTTCTTGCGCTGTTACGATGCGCCGGTGCCCACACGCGCGACACACTCGTCCCTGCTGTCTGCTCTGAGGCCCCAGAACCAGGACCGCCTCTACGACTTCTACCGGGACCTTCGAGACGCTGATGACCTCTACTGGGACCGCTACCTGGACGCCTGGGTTGCGACCGGTTATGCCGTGGTCAGCAACACGGCGAGTGATCCCCGCTTTTCCTCGGTGCGCTACCCGGACATCGAGTCGGTCTCCGAGGAACTACAGCCACTGGCCCGGGTCCTGAGTCGCCAGATGCTCTACAGCGACGCCCCTGACCACGCCCGGCTGCGTGCCCTGCTCAGCCGAGCCTTCACCCCCCGGGCCGTGGCCGCACTACGCGACCGGATCTCCGAAAGCCTCGATCAGATCATCGCCCGCGCTGCACCGACCGGCCGGTTGGACATCGTCGCCGACCTTGCCCGCCCGCTGCCCCTGGCGATCATCTGTGACCTCCTGGGCGTACCGGAAGAGGACCGGCCCACCCTGTCCGCCTGGTCCGACCCGATAGCCGCGGCCATCGGCAGTTCCCGGCTCGACGCCGACGAGAGCCGGGCCGCCTCGCAGAGCATGGAACAGATGCTCGCCTATCTCCGGAAACTCCTCACCCGTCAGGACGGCCCGCCCGCGCCCCACACCCTGCGCGCCCTGCTGGACACCGGAGCCGAGAACCCCGACCAGGATTTCGACGAACTCCTCGCCAACTGCGCCCTGCTCCTGATCGCCGGCCACGAGACCACCACGCACTTCATCGGCAACGCCGCCCTCGCCCTCCTGAAGCACCCGCAGGCCGCCGACCAACTGCGCGACCGGCCGGACCTGATCCCCGCAGCCGTCGAGGAACTCCTGCGCTACGACAGCCCCGTGCAGCTGATGCTTCGGCGGGCCCGGCACGACCTGGACCTGGCGGGTCGCTCCATCGCCGCCGGACAGGCGGTACTCCTCGTGTGCGGCGCCGCCAACCGCGATCCGGCAGCCTTCCCCGACCCCGACGTGCTGGACTTCCAGCGACCTGGCGGGCGTCATGTCGCCTTCGGATACGGGCCGCACTTCTGCCTCGGCGCAGCGCTCGCCCGGCTGGAAGGCGTCGCCGTGCTGGAGGCGCTCCTCACGAGGCTGCCCGGCTGGCGGCTCGACGGCGCTCCGCCGCGCTGGCAGCGCAGTCTCAACTTCCGAGGACTGACCAGCTTGGACGTCGCCTTCACTCCGCCCTCCGACGGTCACGACGCCGGTACGCAGGTCGCGGCGACCTCCTGACCTTCTGCTGCAGGCCGGCGAACGGGAATTACTGCTGGGGCCCTGCAACTCGTAGGCAGCCCACCCTGGCATTTTCGCCGGTCAAGGACTCCGGCTTGTGTGCCTCACCGATGTCAGTCGTCGATGATGCGTGCCGACGGCCATCTGTCATCCCTCACGGTTGTGCGGTGCGCCAGATCTGCCGCGACTCCGGGAGCCGGTAGAGCGGTCCGACCGCGCCCACTGCAGGCGGAACAACTGGCGGACCTGGAAGACGAGGCACCTCGGGTGCCGAACCCGGACCTGCTCAGCCGCTTGCCCGTGGCACCCGTCGATTTTGCGCGCGTACCGGGTGAGCGGACCCGGGGGCTGTTCGAAGCCTCCGGCTGAGGTTCGCGCTCCCCTACGCCGACAGTCGCGGCTTGTCCCGCGCCATCACTGCGCGGGCGGTCGCGGCGAGGCGGGACGCGGCCGAGCGCGCGGCCGGGAGCCAGGCCAGGACCAGCCGGGTGGCCGGGTATCCGTGGACGGGCACTGCCCGAACGGATATGCCGAGGCGGTCACGGACGCTTTCGCCGACGACGACTACGAGCAGGCCCAGAGCGACGCGGTCGACCATGGCGTCCAGCGGTTCGTTCGGCAGTTGCGCCTCGTAGCCCGGCAGCGCTTCCACCTCGGTGAGTGTCAGGAACGGGCGGTCGGCCAGGGGGTGGCCCGCCGGGAGCAGGACGACGGGCCGCTCCTCCCCGAGCTCGACCGTTTCGAGACCGGGGGTGGCAGTCGACCGGCACATGAGGGCGACGTCCGCGGTGCCGTCCCGAAGTGCGCTGATCTCGTCGTAGGTGAAAACGACGTCGGCGAGCACACCGTCCGGGCCCTGTGCGGCGGCGAGCAGGGCGGGCAGGATGCCGGGGCCTGCGGCGGGCCGTACCGCGATGGTGACCTGTTCCTGCTCGGCAGCCTTACGCGCCTTGCGTACGGCGGTGTCCATCGTCGCCAGGATCGTGCGGCACTCGGCCAGGAAGACCTCGCCCGCAGCGGTCAGCTTCACCTGTCGGGTGGTGCGTTCCAGCAGTGGGACGCCCACGCGCCTCTCCAGGTGCGCGATGGCCCGGGAGAGGGGCGGCTGTGTGATGCCGAGGCGCTCCGCGGCCTTGCCGAAGTGCAGCGTCTCGGCCACGGCCACGAAGTAGTCGAGTTCCCGGGTCTCCAGCTGATTCATGCATCCAAGGTATTACCTGTTGCCCAGAGAGTCATTGCTCCGCCGTAGGCATCCTGGTCAGCTTGACCAGGCGCCTCCCAGGCAGCAGCCGGGTGAGCTGCTTTCGCCGAATCACACGGAAAAGAAGAGTTGGAGCTATGAAGGCTGTTCAGTACCAGGACTTCGGCGGACCCGAGGTCCTTGAAGTCGTCGACATTCCGGATCCGAAGATGTTCGCCGATCTCGTTCTGGTGAGAATCGAGGCAGCGGCGCTCAATCCTGCGGATCTGGGATTCCAGAGCGGTGCCGCGGATCCTCTGGTGGACTCTCTCTTTCCGGTGACGCCCGGGTGGGATCTGGCCGGGGTCGTCGAGCAGGTGGGAGTCGCGACGACGGGATTCCGGCCGGGCGACGAGGTGATCGGGTTCGTTCGCGGCCAGGCCATGCACTACGGCACCTATGCGGAGAAGATCTCGGCCGAACCGCGCCAGCTCGTCCGCAAGCCGCGGAACCTGAGCTGGGCCCAGGCCGCCGGGCTGCCGCTCGCCGGACTCACCGCCTACCAGGCGATCGTGCACAGCCTCGAGGTGACCGCCGGCGACACCGTGCTGGTGCACGGGGCGGCGGGAGGCGTCGGGCACCTCGCCGTCCAGATCGCGATTGCGCGGGGCGCACGGGTGCTCGGGACGGGCTCCGAGGCCAGTCAGGTGTTCATCGGGTCTTTGGGAGCGATACCGGTGCGCTACGGCGACGAGCTCGTCGAGCAGGTGCTGAAGATCGCTCCGGACGGGGTCGACGCGGTGCTCGACACCGCGGGGCGCGGCTCCCTTTCCACGACGCAGGCACTCGCTGCCGTCGGGGCGCGGGTCGCTTCCATCACACGTTCCGCCACCGAGTACGAGGGCGCCATCGATGTCTACGCCCGCCTTGACGGGGACGACCTGACCCGGCTGGTGGAGCTTGCCGAGGAGGGGAAGCTCATGGTGCACGTCGACCGGGCATTCCCCCTCGGTCAAGCTGCGGAGGCCCAGCGGACGCTGGCCGGCGGTCACGTCCGCGGCAAGATCGTCCTGGACAACCGCAGGGCGGTGTGAGGAACGTGCAGCACGGTCCGGTCATCACCGCGGTCACCGACATCGCCTCACCCCCCGAGGAGGTGTGGAGGGAACTGACCGACTTCGCCGGATACGCACTGTGGCACCCCACGCTGCGTTTCGTCGATGTTCCGACGGAAATCCTGCCCGGAACCCGGCTGCGGGCCCAGGTGTCGCCGGGGACCGAGAACGACGGGGAATACACCTTCACGGTCCTCCACTACGAAGCGCCGCGACGGCTTGTCTGGGAGGGCGGCATTCCAGATGTCCTCATGGGTGAACATTCCTTCATTCTCGAGCCCCGGGCCGGCGGAACGCGATACACGGAATCCGAGGAATTCACCGGCACGGCCGCCGTGGCAACCGTGGAACCCGCCCGATCCCAAATGGAGGAAGACTACGCAAGCTACGGCAGGGCCCTGAGAGAACGACTCGAATCCGGCCACTGACAACCCAACGCAGCCCACACCGGCCCCCTGGCCACGCACCGCAACACATCCACGCCCGCAGACCGCAGTTCTCACGAGCCATGGTCCGCGGGCCACGGGTGCGCCCAAAGGCGCACGGCGGCGCCATAGAGCGCCGCGTCGAGGCGGCCCCGGTTTCAGTTGTCAGCCGACTGCTTCCCGTGGTCCAGCACGGCGATGGCCGCAGCTCGGGCCATGAAGGCGGCGGATGGATCCCGGTCCGCATTGAAGGCAACGTTCGCAGCGTCATAAAGAAGGTGTATTTCGCGTCCGACTTTCTCTGGATCGGATACACCCGTCTGGGCCGCCAAGTCAGTCACCAGAGTACGGACCCATGTACGGTACTTGGCGTGCGCGAGATCGATCGGACTACCTATGGCGGACCCGACACTGGCCGACAGGAACGGGCATCCATGATAGTCCGGACCGGTGAAAAACTCGGCCACGATGTCGAAGATTCCAAGCAGGCGTTCACGCGGCGTGTCGAACCGTCTCAGTTCACTCATGATGCGCTTCTGGATCGAATCCTGACGGGCCTCCAGGTATGAAAGGACGAGCGCTCCCTTACTGCCGAAGATGGCATAGAGAGACTTCTTGGACGACCCGGCTCGCTTGGCGATCAGGTCGACGCCGACCGATTGAACACCGTGGGTGTAAAACAACTCATCAGCAGCTGCCAGAAGGCGCTCTCGTGCCGTCTTCCCCTTGGTACTGGCCATTCGCACTTCTCCTCTCCGGTTTTCCCTTGGCTGCTGAGGCTGTTCGCGCGCCAACCAGTGCGCGGCTGAGCACAACAACGCCCGATCGATTGCGTCACCTTGGCCGGGACGATTCCTCGGACCTTCGTCCGGCGGCCCGGGGAGGCAATTGAGCGTGCCGGCGGCGGAGAAGAATGCCCTGGTTTTGTTTCACGAACCTCGGTGATGCGACTGTTCGCGGAGTGGAGGTGACGCAACCCCGGCCCCGCGAACAGCTCGCCGGGTAGGACGCTTCCGGTCAGCCCGCCGTAGGACCTGTCAGTTCTTGCCGAGCTGCGCCGCGGTCGGGGCGGCGGGCGGTCCGTCGGGGTCGGCCTGCTGGTGCTCGGGGTCGACGCGGTGGGATTTCGAGCTGAGCTGGAGCGCGACGATGATCGCGGCGAGGACGGCGAGGCCGGTGGCGATGAGGAACGACAGGCGGTAGCCGTCCACCAGAGAGCCGCTGTGGCCGGAGGCGGCCGCGGCGGCGGTGGCGAGGATCGCGAGGCCGACCGCGGCGCCGGTCTGCTGGCTGGTGGTGAACAGGGCTCCGGCCAGTCCCTGGTCACCGGCCCGGACTCCGCTGGTGATCGCGATCGACGCGGTCGGCAGGGCGAGCCCGACCCCGGCCGCGGTCAGCACCAGGCCGGGCAGCACCGCCGCGGGGTAGCCGGCCCCGGCGGTGATCTGGGCAAGCCACAGCTGCCCGGCGCCCATGCAGGCCAGCCCGGCAAGCAGGACGGCCTTGATGCTGAACCGGGCCAGCAGCCGGCGGGTGCCGAGGGTGGAGACGAGCACGACGGTGACGGTCGACGGGACCAGCGCCAGGCCGGTCGCCACCGGGCTGAACCCCAGCACCTTCTGCAGGTAGAGCGACGCGAAGTAGACGTAGCCGGCCAGGATGGCGCCGATCAGCAACATGGCCGCGATCGCGGCCCGCCGGGCCGGCTCCGCCAGGATCGGCAGGGGCAGCATCGGGGCCGCCGACCGCTTTTCGGCGAACACAAAGCCCGTGGCCAGAAGCACCGCCAGGGCGAGAGCGACGAGGGTGGCGGGCGCGGTGAAGCCGTGCTGCTGCCCGCTGCTGAGCCCGAAGATCAGCGCCGCGATACCGGTGGTCACCAGCAGCGCCCCGCGCACATCGACGCTCCCGCCGCTGCCGGACCGCTTCCCGGCCGGCAGCCGCGGGACCAGCGCGAGCATGAGGGCGATGACCGGCGGGTTGATCAGGAACACCGCCCGCCAGCCGAAGTACTGGGTGAGCAGCCCGCCGGCCACGATCCCGGCGGTCGCGCCCGCCGCGGTGGTGGCCTGCCAGATCGCCAGCGCCCGGTGGCGCGCGGCCCCTTCCGCGTTGGTCGTCGTCAGCAGCGACAGCGCGGCCGGGGAGACCATCGCCCCGGCCGCGCCCTGCACGATCCGGGCGGTGATCAGCATGATCGGCCACTGCGCGAGCCCGCAGGCCAGCGACGCGATCCCGAACAGGGCCAGGCCGACGGCCAGCACCTGCCGTCGGCCGAGCAGGTCCGCCAGTCGGCCGCCGGCCAGCAGCAGCGACCCGAACCCCAGTGCGTACCCGGTGACGATCCACTGCAACTCCGCTGCGGGCATGCCCAGATCCCGCTGGAGCGACGGCAGTGCCACGTTCACAATGCTGAAGTCCAGTTGCAGCACGAACTGGGCGGCGCAGATCAGCGAGATGACAAACGCGGCCCGCTGCGAGCCGCCCGCAGCGGGCCTGGGCGTGGCGTCATTCGTCGAGTGGTCTGCCATGGGCGAATCCCCTGTCCTGACGGTGTTCCTTACTGGTTCGTCGGCGTCAACCAGGCCCGTGGGAACTTCGATGGCGGTCCGGCGGCAGCGCGCAGAGATACACTGCATCTGCCTGACAGATGGAACTGTCCAGATGTGCTGCAATTCAGGCCCAGAGGTGATGGCCGATGGAACTCAGACAGCTACGTCACTTCCTGGCGTTGGTCGAGGAACGCAGCGTCACTCGCGCCGCCAAGCGCGAACTCAACGTGCAGTCGGGCCTGTCGAACTCGCTCCAGGCCCTCGAACGCGAACTCGGTACGCCCCTCTACATCCGCGGAACCAGGCCCGTCCGGCTCACCGCGGCCGGCGAGGCCTTGGTGGGCCCGGCTCGCCGGACCGTGACCAGCGCCGCGCAGGCGGAAGAGGCCGTACACCACACCCGCGACGTGCTCATCGGCACACTGCGTCTCGGCGTCTCGCTCTCCGCTCAGCATCTGGTGCCGTTCGCCTCCTACCTCGGCGAGTTCACTCGCGAACATCCCGGCATCGACCTGCGCCTGCACTACGCGCCCGCGCTGACGATGATCTCGATGGTCGAGACGGGAGAACTGGACTGCGTGATCGGACCCGCGGTCAGCCAGGTCCCGGGCGTCCGGATGACTCGCCTGGCGCGAGAGCCGCTGCACCTCGTCTGCCGTTCCGATCACCGCCTGGCGGAGCAGGCCGAGGTCGACATCGGACAACTCGCCGACGAGCGGTTCGTCGAGGTACCCCCGGGGTGGACGGCCCGCCTGTTGAGTGACGCCGCGTTCGCCAACGAAGGAATTCAGCGCCGCGTCGTCTGTGAGGTCGGCGACTGGGAGCTGTTCCTCGAGCTGGTCAGCGCAGGCGTCGGTATCGGCTTCGCTCCCGTCGGCCTGCAGTACCCGGTGCTGACCGCATCGGACAGCGTTCTGCGGCTCATCGCGGTCGAGGGCGTGCGTCTGGAAAGGCACATCTACCTGATGCTGCCCTCGGCGGGCGAGACCAGCCCGGCAGCACGGCGGTTCGCCGATCAGCTGCTGCGTATCCACCCCGCGGACAGCTGACCCGGCGTCTGTCGGCCAACGCAGCCCTGTCGACTCGGAAGTGGCGCGGCTGCGGGTGCGCTCATGCCGCGACCATCTGATCGTCAGATGGACTCCATCTGAGACAGGTGCGACGCAGGCGACATCGGCGGCAACGGAGGCGCGGTTGTACCGGGCGAAACTCCCATGCCGACCGTGGACGCCGGCCCAACGGCAGAGAAGAGATGCCGCTCCGGAAGATCCGCCACCCGGTCGGCGCCTGCACGGCCGAAGCGAAGAAGGAGCTCGCCGAGATGAACCTCACCGACCACGCCGGAGTCCGGCTCACACACGGCAAGCCCAAGGTCAACGGGGTGGAGATCCACTACGCGGTCGGCGGCGCCGGCGAGCCGGTGTTCCTGCTGCACGGCGTACCGAAGACCATGTCGTACTGGCGCCACGTCGTGCCGCTGCTGACCCCGCACTACACCGTCATCGCGGTCGACAACCGAGGCTTCGGCGGCTCCCAGCGCCCTCTGACCGGCTACGACACCGCCACGATGGCCGGTGACGTCGCCGAACTCGCCACCCACCTGGGCTTCGACCGGTTCCGCGTCGCCGGCGAGGACTGGGGCGCTGCCATCGCCTACGCCGTCGCCGCCTTCCACCGGCCCCGGGTGCGGCAACTGGTCTTCCAGGAAACGCTCCTACCGGGATTGCCGGCCGGCCCAGGACTGCCGGGCGGCGAGCACGACCCCTCGCTCGCGGCCGACGACGGCCGCACCGGCTGGCACTTCAGCTTCTTCAGCCTGCCGCACCTGCCCGAACTGCTGCTGGCCGGACGGGAACGGCCCTTCTGGACGTACTACGCCAGACGCCAGATGTGGGACCCCAGCGCGCTGGCCGAGGAGGACATCGACGACATGGTGCACTCGGCCGAGCAGCCGGGCGGTACCAGAGCCATCCTGGAGATGTACCGCGCCCGCCAGACCGACGCCGAACAGAACCGCCCGCATTACGCCGACCCGATCAGCTGCCCGGTCCTCGCCGTCGGTGCGCAGGCCTATCTCGGGGACGAAGTATCCAGACAGCTCGCGCAGGTGGCCCGCGACGTCCGCGGCGCCGTCATCCCCGCGTCCGGTCACAACATCGCGCTGGAGAACCCGACCGTCCTGGCCCAGGCCTACCTCGACTTCTTCGCAGGCGGCTGAGGTTCGGCAAGCGCCTCGTGCGGCAACCCCGGGCGCGGGCAGGCCAAGGGCGACCAGCAACCGGTCGAGGGCCCGGCCGTCCAGCAAATCCCCTCAGCCAATTCCGGCGTCTCTGCCAGCAACTCCCCGCCAAAGAGGGCACCGACGGCGTCATCTGCGTGAAAGGACGGCTCGGTGCCCGCGAGGAGGAAGGACTGCTGTGTGTGACGGCCTTCAGCCGGCGGCGGGAGTGATGGTGGTGTGCGGCGGCACCGACGGCACGATGCTGTTCGCCAGGTCGAGGAGGTTCGCGATCCGGCGGTCGCGCGACTCTGCCGGCCAAGCGAGCCGAAGGTCGGTGGGGGGCAGGTCGGTGACGGGAATCCCGACCACGGCGGAGCCGAGGCGATCCGTCACACTGTGGCCCACGACGACTACGAGCCGTCCGAGTGCGACGCGGTCGGTGAGTTCGTCCAGGCCGGTCGCGGGGGGCTCGGGGGCGTAGGCGGGATCGCTGCGCAGACGAGCCAGGGAGATGTCCCGGAGCCCGGCGAGGGGATGGTTGGCGGGCAGCAGCGCGACCGGGTACTCCTCGCCGATGCCGCTGCTTTCAAGATCGAGGGGGTCCTCGGTCGCACACAGCAGGGCGACGTCGGCCTGCCCGCCTCGGACGGCCGCGGCCTGATCAT
This sequence comes from Streptomyces sp. NPDC054770, assembly GCF_053611985.1. Classification (NCBI taxonomy): domain Bacteria; kingdom Bacillati; phylum Actinomycetota; class Actinomycetes; order Kitasatosporales; family Streptomycetaceae; genus Streptomyces; species Streptomyces sp. NPDC054770. The sequence goes on along the minus strand of NZ_JBSHBL010000030.1, from coordinate 35,596 downwards.
GGGTGAAGAGCAGTTGCATCGCGTCATGGCCGTGGCGGGTCTCGTAGCGGCGGTGGAGGTTACGCAGCAGCCCGGAGCCCATGCCCGGGGCCACGGCGATCCGCAAGGCGCCGCTTGCCGCATGGATGGTTCGCTGGGTCGCGCGATCGATTGCCCGCAATGCGTTGCGGGACTCGACCAGGAGGACCTTGCCCGCGGAGGTGAGGTCGACGCGTCGGCTTGTCCGTTCGAACAGCGTGACGCCCAGGCGTCGTTCCAACTGCGCGATGGCCCGGGACAGTGGCGGAGGTGCGATGCCCAGCCGTTCGGCGGCTCGGCTGAAGTGCAGTTCCTCGGCTACTGCGACGAAGTATTCGAGCTGCCGAACCTCAAGGCGATCCATACCTACAGGGTAATGATCCGCGCCAAAGTCTGCATCGCTCTCCCCGTTGACCAGGCTGCACGCTGGACGCGTTCTCAGACCGACAAGAAGCAAAGAGGAGAGAAGATGGACGACGAGCGCGCGGTGGCCCAGGTGCTGGCCCGGTATGTGCGAGCGGTCGACCACCGCGACAGCGCGGCGATGTCAGCGCTGTTCGTGGCGGACGCCGTGGCCGAGAGCTACTACAACAACGGCGGCACCCGGGAGAAGCTCGCCGAGCTCACCGGGGCCGAGACCATCGGCAAGGCCGTCGCGGGGCTGATGGCCCCGCATCCGCCGCGCGGGTGGAGCCACCACACGACCCACGACCACATCATCGAGGTCGACGGCGACGAGGCGACGCTCGACGCCCAGTTCGTCGTCTTCAGCATCCAGGGGCACGAGCGTCCGGCCGAGGGCTGGCCCGCGGGAGCGTCCGGCGCACAGGGCACCATCACCCCGATCGAGTCGGGCTACTACCAGCCGCGACTGCGCAGGGTCGACGGAGCCTGGCGCATCTTCCACCACACGATCCTCCTGGACCAACCCCTGGTCCTGCCCGGAGGGTGAGGTGCAGGCGATCGTCTACCGGCGGTACGGCGGCCCCGAGGTACTGGAACTGGCCGAGGTGAAGCCGCCCAAGGTCCACGTCGACTCCGTCCTCGTCCGGATCCGAGCCGCTGCCGTGAACCCGGCCGACCTCCGGATGCGCGAGGGACTGGCGGACGCGAACGTCCCCACCTACTTCCCCGTCATCCCTGGTTGGGACATCTCCGGGGTCGTCGAGGAGACCGGCCCCGGTGCTCCCGAGTTCCACCCGGGCGACGAAGTGGTCGGGTACGTCCGCACGAGCGTCAGCCACCAACACGGCGGGTACGCCGAACTGGTGGCCACCGACGCACAGGCCCTCGCACCGAAGCCGGCCGACCTGAGCTGGGAGCAGGCCGCCGCGCTTCCGCTGGCCGGACTCACGGCGTACCAGGCCGTCACCCGGGTCCTGGCGTGCAGTCAGGGGAATCCCTCCTGGTGTACGGCGCCGCCGGCGGTGTGGGCTCGATGGCAGTCCAGATCGCGGTGGCCCGTGGCGCAACCGTGCTGGGCGCCGACGCGGCCCGGCGCGACGATTACCTGCGCGGCCTCGGCGCGACGCCGGTAGGCGACGACGACCAGGTCACCGAGCGGGTCCGGGCACTGGTACCGGACGGCGTCGACGCGGTCTTCGACACCGTCGGCCGCGGCACACTCGAACGTGCAGCCGCGGCCGGCCACGACACCACGCGTTGTGCGTCGACGGTCGACATCGCGGGTCCCGATACCCGCCCGGTGTTCGCGCGTCTGGCATCCGCAGACCTGCACGCGGTGACCGCACTCGCTGCCGCCGGCCGTCTTCTCCCACACGTCGGAGTGGTGCTGCCCCTGGAGGCGGCCGCCGACGCGCACCGGCTCGCCGCGACACGGCATGGCAAGGGACGCATCGTCCTGCGCATCGGTGCGTGACGGAGCACGGTGTTCGTCGGGGCTCGGCGGCAACGTCCCCGGCTGTCGACAGCGGTGCGACGCCGGGGACGGGTCGGGGGGTCGACCTTGTGGCGGAAGTCCGCCGGCTCCTGGCGACCCGCCCCACGCACCGGCCCGGCCCGCCGCTTCGCGTCCGCACCCTGAGCGGGCCGCAGTGGCGGCGCAGGCGCCAGGCCGTCGCCCTGCACTGCCACTACCGCCGACGATGCCTCTGACCAGGCCGGACAGCGAAACGCTGCGGAGTACCAGCCCCCCGTCCGACGGGACGCGGACAGGTTCGGTATCGAAGGATGCCGGTGTGGTTTCTCTCCGGGTGATCGTGCGGTGGTAAGGGGGTGGGTGTCAGTTGCGGAGGAAGCCCAGGGTTTGCGCGACGAACAGTTCGTGGTGCTGGAAGATGGCGCCGTGTCCGGAATCGGGATAGATGCCCAGTTGGACGTTGGGCAGGATCTGGGCAAGTCGGAACGAGCTGATGGTGGGCAGCATCGTGTCGTCGTCGCCGTTGACGACCAGGACGGGCTTGTTCACGGCGGCCAGGGCTGCGGGCGAGCTGCCCTCTTCCCACTTGGCCAGGGCGGTGAGCTGGGCGCCGATCGTCTCGTTGGACACCGGCGCGTCGCGGTCTGCTGAGCGTTCGTCCAGGCGGGCGAGGAAGCCGTCTGCGGCGGCCTGGCTGGTGGCGGTCGGCGAGAAGAACAGGAAGTGCTTGGGGTGCTTTCCCTGGGCACTCGCCTTGTCCATGGCGGCCTGCAGAACGGCCCCCGTGCCTGCGGGGCCTTGGTCGCCGGCGGGTGTGGTGCCGGCCAGGACCACGCGGCGGACCAGGTCGGGTCGCTGCTGGACGATGACCTGGGCGACCGCGCCGCCGAGGGAGAAGCCCAGCAGGTCGACCGTGCCCAGCCCGAGCGCTTCGATGAAGGCCACCGCATCGTCGGCCATGGCCTCGACGCTGTCGGGGGTGTCGCCGCCGGAGCTGCCGACGCCGCGCAGGTCGACCAGGATGACGCGCCGCTCGACCGCGATCCCGTCGACCACCGCGGGGTCCCAGTCGTCCAGGACCGCGGTGAAGTGGTGCAGGAACACCACCGGAACGCCCGTGGCCGGACCCAGCTCGCGGTAGGCGAAGGGGGTCCCGCCCACGTCCACGGTCTTGGTGACGGCGTCCTTGCTGGTTACAGGCATGGCTGTGCTCTTTCTGTCGCTTCGCGCCGGTGACGGCGTCTGACCCTCATAGCGTAACGCTCGTTATATAACGAGCGCTACCCTAAGTTGTCGGAGAGAGCCGGATACGCCGAAGGAGGGGACCAGGGTGAGGTACTCCAAGGAGCACAAAGCCCAGGCCAAAGCCGCGATCGTGCGCGAAGCGGGCCGCACGCTCAAGGAGAGCGGCTTCCACGCCGTCGGCGTCGACGCACTCGCCGCCTCGGCCCAGGTCACCTCAGGGGCCCTCTACTCCAATTTCGCCAACAAGGAAGCGATCCTCGAAGAGGTGGTGGCCGCGCAACTCGGCATCGAATTCGCCGGCCTCGCCGACCAGGAGCCGGCCGAGCGACGGCGCATGCTCGGCGAGATACTCCGCCTCTACCTCAGCGGCCTGCACCGCGAGGACCCCGGACACGGTTGCGTGATGCCGTCGCTGAGCACCGACGTGGCACGAGCGGGCGACCCGGTCCGCGAGGCGTACCGGCGCCGGATGGTCGAGGTGATCGCCCTCCTGGCCCCCGCCATGCACGGCACACAGGAGGAACGGGAGCAGCAGGCCTGGACCCTGCTCGCCTCGATCGTGGGCGCGATCACCCTGGCACGGGCCCTCCCCTCCGGCGACCACGCCCAAGCCGTACTCGACGCCGTACTCGCCTCAGCTATGCGATCAATCACTGACGAGCCCTGACATATGAGCTTTTTGGCCAAGCCGGCCCGCATATCGGCCTCTTCCGGGGCGGGAGGAGCTGTGGTGCGGGGCCGACGGGGGCGTGTCCGGGGTGTGCATGTCGTGGCGACGGCGCACGGTCAGCCTGCTTGAGAGTGTCCGTCAGATACGGCTCGAGCCGGAACTTCCGCCGGATCCGGCCCACGGTGGTCTTCGACAGACCGCTGCGGTCCGCCATCGACCTGGGCGACCGATGGGCGACATGCTGCGGGAGTTGTTCCAGCGTGAAGGGGCATGGAGGATCAGCGAGCACGGACCAGGAGTAGGCATGCCGTCAACGCCTGTGGCTCCAGCCGTGATCGCGGCTGGAGCCACAAACTCCCCCTTTGCAGCAGTCCGGTGTCCGGGGATCCCGTGCACTCAATATCAGCCGTTCAGGATCGCCTTGGCGACCTCGTCAGGGTGGGTGAGCATGCCCTCGTGGGTCCCGGGAACCATCACGGGTTCCAGTCCCAGCCGCGCCGCGAACTCGGCACCGGGCAGGGGAAGCGCATGATCGTCCTGACCGAGGATGTAGAGCGCGGGAATGCCGAGTTCGGCCACGCTGGGGACATCGAGCGCGTCCAGGAAATAGGCACCGGGCTGCGGGGTCAGCAGATCCGCCACCAGACGCTGGGTCCCCTCTTCGACGCCCTGCATGAAGATGCCCTGGACCCACTGCAGCGTAGGCGGTATCGAACGCGTCGGGGATGCCTGAATCAGTCCCCGCAGCATCGCTGCCGCCTCCGGAGGATTGTCCTCCACCAGCGACCTGCCCCGCACAGGAACCTGCGCGGCGTAGTAGACGACCCTGGAGACCCTGCCCGGCAGACGGTGCGCTGCGCCGGTGAGCGGATACCCACCCCAGCTGTGACCCACCAGAGTCACATCGGTGAGACCCAGCCTCTCCACCTCGGACACCACATGGTCCACGGCATCCTCGAGTCCAAGACCCGCGGGATCGTCACCGTCACCCAGGCCGGGCAGAGTGAGACAGACCGCACGATGACCCGCGGCACGCAGCCGCTCGGCAACCGGACGCCAGGACCATCCCCCATGCCAGGCACCCGGGATCAGGACATACGCAGAATTTATTTCGGTCACTAGAATCCTCCCTTGATTGAGTGAGCGTCCTCGGAAGAAGAAACAGCGGAGGGCCGTTTTTGCCGGTGCCGGGTGAGGATTCACCCGTCGCGCGGGCGCCCGTCGTTACTGGCTGGACGGCGATAGGCGCCGTACCACCAGATGTTTCCGAGCTCACGGGCCAGTGCGGCATCGCCGGTCCCGTCGTCCACGCTGATGTGATGGGCGATGGCCTGGGCTCCGCCCCAGACGATGACCCTGCTGGCGGCCACGGCATCAAGGTCGGCCGGCGTCGCCCCGGCTTGCTGCTGCTCCACGAGCGTCGCGAGCACGGCCTCGTCGAATCCCTCCAGATCGGCCGTGTAGAAGTCCCGCATTTCCGGGTCGTAGGAAGCGACCTCTCGAACCGCCGAAAGCACGGGATGGTGTGCCCGGTGGAGGGCGAGCACATCCTCGAAGAACTTCGTGTACCTGGCCGCACCGTCCTCGCCCGCCCCGGGGTCCCACTGCCGGGCCAAGGCAAGAGACTTGTCCCTGACTTTCCGTGCGAGCCGCCTGAGGATGTCCGGCTTCCCCTGGAAGTACGCGTAGAACGTAGCCCGTGACACGCCGGCTTCTTCGATGATGCGTTGAACGCTGATCTCCGTGAAGGATTCACCGGCATTGAGGAGCTTCTCCACCGACGAGAGCAGCTTCGCCTCCGTTGCCGCGGACCGCCGCTCGTGATCATGAGTTCGGCGTCGCGTCACCGACGTCATGGTCACCCTCCTCCCATACAGCCGCGAACGGTGCCGGATCGCGGTGCCGGACTGTCCGGCCAGCCACGCGCAGCATACGTTATGTTCATACAGTGTGTTCAGCTAGACCGGTACCCTGATCGACTGCCTGCGCGGCCACGGCGACGCACCCGCCACTGCGTAACGGCCATCACATGAACGGCGTCATCGAAGAACCTCTTCAGGATTCGGAGCCACCATGACCACCGCCACTCCCCTCGACGACCCGCTCTCCCCGGGGACCCACACCATCGAGATCGAGGGCGTAACCCAGCGCTACCACGTCCACGGCAGCGGACCCGTGTGCGTGGCGCACTCCGGCGGTCCGGGCATCTTCTGGGAGTACCTGCGGATGCCCGAGCTGGAGCGGCACCTGACCGTCGTGTACCCGGAACCGATCGGCACCGGTGGCTCCGGCCGTCTCCCCTCCCACCCTCACGGCTACACGCGGGACCGCTACAGCCGCTTCCTGCTCGCGCTGCTCGATCACCTCGACGTCTCCGAGGCTCACCTGCTGGGCCATTCGCACGGCGGCTTCGTCGTCCAGCACTTCGCCCTGCGTCACCCCGACCGGGTCGCCGGCATCGTGCTCTACGAGAGCGCTCCGGTCACCGGCCCCGAGCACGGCGCCGAAGCCATGCGCCTGGTCCAGGAGTTCGCCGCCCGGCACGACGGCCACCCGGAGCTGCCGGGCGTCCTCGAAGCGTTCCAGGCGATTCCCGCCATCACGAACGACGAGGACATGTCGACGGTGGTCCGGGGGCTGCTCCCGGCGTACTTCGCCGACTTCTGGGGCGAGGGCGCGAAGGTGGGCGCGGCCCTGCGTGCCTCCGTGACCTGCACCCACATCTCGGGGCTGGACGACAACCTCGTCCCGGACGCCATCGACGACCGTCAGGATCTGGGCACGCTCGCCGTCCCGGCCCTGGTCGCCGTGGGCCGCCACGACGTCATCTGCGGGGTGCGCTGGGCGGAGGAACTGCACGCGCTGATCCCCGGGTCACAGCTTCTGATCATGGAGAACAGCGGCCACTTCGCTCACATCGAGGAGCCCGAGCGCTTCTCCCAGGAAGTGTCCCGATTCGTGACGGCGTGGACTCGGAACGCCGCTCAGACGAGCGAACCCGCATAGGCGGCGCCTTCTTCCGGGCCGATACCCGATCCCCGAGCACCTCGACTGGTACAGGCTCGACACCGTCCGCTTGCGCCAGGAACCAGTGGGGTTCCTGGCGCAAGCGGTCAGTTCGCCAGAGCGGCTGGGCGCACAGCCTCCGGCCCGAAGCGCCGACGGGCGCGGTCTGCGGCAGCTTCGGCTGCGTGGGCGCGGGCATCGACCGGGTCCAGAGAAAGCTGTCGGTAGGCACTGTCGGCCGACAGCAGACCGTCGGCACGGATCGCGCAGACGCGGACCCTTGCTCGCTGCAGTCCCAAGGAGGCCAACAGTCCCAGGGCTGCTGCGGCGAGGGCGGGTGAGTGGTTGGTGGGTTCCGGCAGGGTGCGCGTGCGGGTGGTGGAGCTGCGGTCGGCGTATCGCATTGTGAGGGTGAGCCGGCCGGCGACCTGGCGCTCGCCGCGCAGGCGCCCGCCGATCCGGTCGGCAAGCCCCAGCACGGCGCGGTGGTGCTGGGCCGGGTCGAGGCAGTCCCGCTCCAGCACAAGGTCGGCGACCAGGTGTTCTGCCGGTTCCGCGGGGACGACCGGGCGGGGGTCGTGGCCGCGGGCACGTTCGGCCAGCAGCCTCGCCTGGGCGGTGCCGAGGAGCCGTTGCAGGGTCGCCGGGGGCAGGTCGGTGATCTGGCCGATGGTGTGCAGGCCGTACCGGGTGAGCGTTTCCGCCATGGCGCGGCCGACGCCGGGCAACACGGTGACCGGCCGCGGATACAGCCAGTCGGTCACACGGTCAGTGGGGACCCAGGTGGTGTCTCCCGGTGCGGATGCGTCGGCTGCCATGGCCGCGAGCATCCGGTTGCCCGCGAGCCCTGCGCTGCAGTCGATGCCGTACAGAGCCTTCAACCGGAGCTTCGCCAACTGGACGACGTCATAGGGAGACAGGTCGAAGTATCTGAGTGCCGACGTCAGGTCCAGTTGCACCGCGTTGGGCGGGAGAGCCTGAACGTGAGGCGTAATACCAGACACCAGTTCGATTATATCGGCGTACTGGGCCTCGTTCAGCGAGGCGTGCAGGTGGAGGTGGGCGATGTGCCGCTGCCGTGCACTCATCCCGCTCATCCCGCTCATCCCGTTCATCCCGCGCTCCCGGGGCTTCGGTGGCCGAACTTCTTCAGGTCGGCCGAGCGGGTGCCGGCGGGCTGGAGGTCTGCGTACGGGTGCAGGCGGGCGCCCGCGGTGCCGTCGGCCAGGGTGCGCTGCGGCTGGGCGGGGGTCGGGTGCGGGCGGCTCCGGCCGAGGAGGGCGAGGGCGGCCTCGGGGCCGTCGTCGCGGCGGGCGGCGGCGATCTCGTCCAGGTCCCAGGCCATCGTGCCGACGACGGTACGGCGGGTGCCGCGCACCTGGACCGTGCCGCGGACGAGGAGCAGCCCGCTGTGGAACACGGTGTACGCGCAGGCCGGGTGGGAGTCCTCGAAGAACGCCAGGTCGACCAGGCCCGACCCGTCCTCCAACGTGACGAAGATGATCCGCTTGCCGCTCGCGATCGGCGGGGTCTGGGTCGAGGCCCGCACCCCGGCCACGAGGACCTGCCGACCGGCGCGCATCCCGGCCAGGTGCGCCGCGTCGGTCGCGCCGATCTCGCGCAGCAACCGGTGGTGGTGCTCCATCAGGTGCCGGGAGACGTCGATGCCGAGGGTGCTCAGCTCGGCGCTCAGGGCCTCGCGGCCGGTCATCTCCGGCAGCCCGCTCGGCTCGGCCCCGCCGACGGCGTCCGCGGTGATGGGCAGTTGGCCGGTACCAGCGGTCCGGTTGCGGGACTGGCGATGCAGTTCGGCGATCTGGAGCAGCAGGTCACGCCGGGTGAGCCGGCTGTCGTGCAGACAGGTCAGCGCGCCGATCTCGGCAAGGCGTTCGGCGACCGGTCTGCTGGGACGGGCCCGCTGCCAGAAGTCCGACAGCGATCCGTACGGCTGCCCCTCCTCGATCCGGGCACCCTCCTCCTCGCTGATGCCGCGCACCCCGGACAGGGCGAGGCGTACCCCCCACTGGTCTCCGTCGGCCTTCTCCACCGTGTGCCGCACCCGGGAGTTGTTGACATCGACAGGCAGGACGGGAACCCCGCCCCGACGGGCGTCGGCGACCAGGACCCGCTTGGGCCACATCCCGGGGTCGTGTTCGAGGAGGCCGGCCAGCAGGAACGCCGGATAGTGCGCCTTGAGCCAGGCGCTCTGCAGGGCCGGTACGGCGAAGGCGACCGCGTGGGCCCGGCAGAAGCCGTACGCCCCGAAGGCCTCCACGGTCTTCCACACCTCGTCCCGCACGGCCGCGCTGTAGCCACGCGCGCGTGCCCGCTCGTGGAACCAGTCCCTGATCCTGGGCAGTTGCTCCTTGTCGCCGAGCGCCCGCCGGGTGATCTCGCCGAAGGCCCGGTCGCAGCCGGTCAGCACCCGCAGGGTCTCGATGATCTGCTCGTGCCAGATGGTCACGCCGTAGGTGTCGGCGAGCACCGGCTCCAGGTCCGGGTGGGCGTAGGCGGGTGTGCCGCCGTGGCGGGCGGCGATATAGCGCTCGGGCATGCCGCCGGCGACCGGACCTGGACGGAAGAGACTGATGTCGGCGATGACGTCCTGCACGTCGCGGGGCTGGAGCCGGGACAGCAGGTCCTGCTGACCGGGCGACTCCAGCTGGAACAGGCCCAGGGTCTGACTGGACTGGATGAGCTTGAAGGCGAAGACGTCGTCGAGCGGGACCTGTTCGGGGTCGTCGAGGTCGATGCGGTTGCCGGTGGTGCGTTCGATCTCGGTGACGGCGTGGGCCATCGCGGACTGCATGCGCACACCCAGGACGTCGAGTTTGATGTTGCCGAGCGCTTCGATCTCCTCCTTCGCGGCCATGGCCATGGGGTAGTCGCCCTGCGGGGTGGGCTGCACGGGCAGCCGGTCCAGCAGGGTGGCGTCGCTGATGACCACGCCGCAGGGGTGCATGGCCATGCCGTGGACGAGGGCGTCGAGGCCCTCGGCGAGCTCCCACAACGGTCCGTAGCGGTCCATCTCCGTCGCCAGTTGCCGTAGCTCGGGCAGTTCGGCGAGGGCGCCGGTGATGTCGCAGGCGCGCAGGTGCGGGAAGCTCTTGGCGATCCGGTCGACGTCCGCGGGCGGGATGCCGAGGGCGAGGCCGGTGTCGCGCAGGGCGCGGCGGGCGCGGTAGGTCTCGGGCATGGCGGTGACCGCCACCCGTTCCTTGCCGAAGCGTTCGAAGATCGTGTCGTAGCACTCCAGGCGTCGGGCGGACTCCACGTCGATGTCGATGTCGGGCAGCGACTCCCGGCGCCTGCTCAGGAAGCGTTCGAACAGCAGGCTGTGGTCGAGCGGGTTGGCGGTGGCGATGTCCAGGGCGTGGCAGACCAGGGAACCGGCACCGGAGCCGCGGGCCGCGACCCGGATGCCCTTGGCCCGGATGTCGGCGACGACCTGTCCGATGGCGAGGAAGTACGCGTCGTAGTTCCAGTGGGAGATGACGGCGAGTTCCTCGTCCAGCCGGTCGAGTGCCGCGCGGTCGCGGTCGAGGCCGCGTCTGGCCAGGCCGTCTTCGGACTTCTGCCGCAGCAGTCGGGCCGCACCGCCCGCTTCCGGCCCGGCGCCGAAGAGCGCCGGTTCGGGGAGGTGCGGGGTCCCGAGGCCGAGGTCGGCCTTCGGATCGACGGTGCACGCGGTCGCCGTGGCCGCGGTGTCCGCCAGCAACCGGCGGGCCCTGCGGACGTCCGTTCCGGCGCAGTCAGTGATCATGCGGGCGACGGCCGCCATTCCTCGCTCGTCCCTGAGCCAGCGCTGTCCGCTGTCCAGCCGGCGCCGGTCGACGGGCCGCAGCAGCCGGGCGGCGTCCAGGACGTCGGCGAGGCGGTGCTGGTCGGGGTCGGCGTAGCGGACGGCGTTGGAGAGTACGGCGGTGGTGCGGGTGCGGTCGGCCAGGGCGAGGGTGCGGGCGGCCAGACGCAGGGATCCGGGACCAGTGCCGGAACGTTTCTGCGCGACGGCTTCCAATCGAACATCCCTCCCGAAGATCTCCTGCCAGGGCGCCAGCAGCTTCACCGCGACGTCCTCCCGGCCCACCGACAGCGCCCGCACCGGCTCCGAGAGCGGGCCGAGCAGTACGGTCAGGCCGGGGCCGCCGTACTCGCGCAGCGCCTCCCACGGCACCACCGGCGGCGTACCGGAGACGGCACCGACATGGGCGGCCGACGTGATCCGGCACAGCCGCGCCCAGCCCGCCCGGTCCTGGGCGAGCAGCACGAAGCGCAGCGGCGGCTCGACGACGTGCGCACCACCGCGCGCCGGGGTACGGCGCCGCTGGGCGGGCGGCCCGGGCGCCAGGGCCTGCACCGCCAGATCGATGCCGAAGACCGGCCGCACCCCCTCCTTCGCGCAGGCCCGAGCGAATCGAACAGCCCCGGTGACCGTGTCCCGGTCGGTGAGCGCGAGCGCGGACATGCCCCGCTCGGCCGCCCGCCCGACGAGCTGCTCGGGATGGGAGGCGCCGTAGCGGGCGGAGTAACCGGACGCGACGTGCAGATGGGCGAAGCCCGTCATGCCGCACCTCCATCACTCCACCCCTTTTCAGCGATACACCCGATACACCCGATATGTTCATCGTACTCGCGTTCGATTACTCTAACCTCATCAGCCCCGGTCAGCGACCTGAAATTCGAACACATCAACGATTTCTCGGCGAGGTGACCGGTGACCGGAAGGCGCCGCACCACCACCTCCCCTACCGGGCAGCGGAGTTGGGAGAAACGACGTCACCCGGCGGCGGACGCCCCCACGACCAGGCACATGTAGTCCATGCGGACCTCGCCGCCCTCCTCGGCGTCGAGGCAGGCGGCGACCTCGCGCAGAAGCCGTTGCCGCACCGCCGAGGGCAGGGCCAGGTGGCGGCTGTCGGTGCCCAGCAGACCGCAGAACTCCCGGGAGGTGAGCCGGCTCTGCCAGGGCACGGCGGTCCTCGTCACGCGCCGGAACCCGTGGGAGCGCAGTTCCTCGGCATATCCGTCGAGGTCGGTCTCCGACAGGGACGGCCTGCCACCCGGCCCGGTCGGCAGGCCGTCAGGCAGGACGGAGGCGTAGACACGGTTGAGACAGGCGCCGTTGCGCAGCGCGTAGGAGCCGAAGTTCCAGACGAGGAGGATCCGGCCGGCCGGGCGCAGACACCGCGCCGCCCTGTCCGACCGCTCTCCGCCGTGCAGCCAGTGCCATGCCTGGCCGCATGCCACCAGGTCGAACCGCCTGTCGCCGGGCTCCCACGTCTCGAAGGCGCCCACCTCGACAGCCAGTCCGTTGGCCGCGGCGACGGCCGCCATCCGCGGATCCGGCTCGAGGCCGGTGACCGCATGGCCGAGTGCCGCCAGGGTGACCCCGAGCTTGCCGGTGCCGCAACCGATGTCGAGCGCGGTGCCGGGTGGGCCGCCGCCCAGGGCGGCCAGGGTCTCGGTGACGGCTTCGGCGGGGTAGCCGGGGCGCAGCCGGTCGTAGTCGTGCGCGCGGGCGCCGAAGCTGGTGGGTGCCCACACCGTCCGGTCTGTCACGTCAGCCTCCGATCAGGGTCACGAACGTGTGCTGCGGAAGGAAGAGCACGTAGGTGCCCACCGAGGCAAGGCCGAAGGGTACGAGGCGTTTGGGCAGGAGCGTGGTGAACGAGGCATGCGTGAGCAGGCCGAGCAGCGCACCCGCCGGCCAGGTGGCGGGGAAGATCAGCAGGAGGGGGAGGACGGCCTCCACGGCGATCGTCGCCAGTGAGGGGAGGCGCCAGCGGCGGGCGACGAGCGACGGGGCGGCGGTGGCGAAGCGGCGGGTGAACCAGTCGGGAAAGAAGTACTCGCGCGGTCCGTCGGGCAGGTCGTCGCGCACGGAGACCAGTTGCTCGAACACCCTCTGCAGGGTGTACCCGCTGGTGAACTGGCGGGAGGCGGCCTTGTGCCAGGCACTGCTCCAGTACAGGTGGAACACCAGCACGACGGCGGCGGCCTGCGGCCAGGACGGTCGCCCGTCCCCGGGCACCCGTGCGGGATCGAAGAACGCGCCCGGGGACGGGGCGTCCAGCAGCGACTGCAGGCTCAGATAGGTGTCGGCCCCCCTGGTGAAGACGAACGGCAGGCACATCGCCCCCAGGAACAGCGTGTTGAACTTGCGGTCCCAGGTGAACTCGAAGACGCACCAGGCGGACACGACCGCCGACGCCAACGGGGTGAGCACACCCGCGAGCACGCACAGCGCCGCGAGGGCACGGGCGGCGTAGAAGACCTTGAAGGCCGTGGGGCTCAGCAGCAGCTTCACGGACATCTCGGCGCGCTCGTAGCGCCAGCGCTGCAGGGACTTGGGGCTGAGGTCGAAGAACCGCGCCATGCCGAAGACGTGGTCGGCGGTGATCTTCCAGAGCAGGGCCGTTCCCAGGACCAGGCGGAAGAAGCACAGTGCGGGACCGGCCGTCGTTCCGTGCACCGGGAACGCGGTGGGCAGCAGGTCATGCACGGAGGACCCGGCCGTTTCTGACCACGATCCTGATGTGGTCGAAGTGCGTCACGATGACGCCCTCCCCCACGACGCGCCTGCCGTGCTCCTCGTCGAGGTAGCTCACCAGTGAGCCGAGTTCCTCCGGGGAGCTGAAGTAGTCCTGCCGCACCTCGTACCACCACGGGCAGACCGGCTGCCCGTCGCGTACGTCGTGCAGCCGGACCCGGTAGGCACCGATGTTGGCGAACATCGGCCAGGAGCCGAACGCACCCGGCTCGGTCCAGAAGCCACGCCACACCAGCCAGCCCAGCGCCCCGCAGCCGAGAACCGCTGCGGCGATGTCGTTGATCACGACGGCTCCTCCGGTACCTGGCGGGGACGGATCGCAGGACCGTTCACAGGACCATGGACGGCACGGGCCACCGGTCGATCCGGTACGGTGCCCACCAGTCGCGGCCGCCGAAGTCCAGGACGAGGTGCTCGGCGCGCAGCGCGGCCAGGACCCCGGGGTCGACACCGTCCGCCCGCGCATCCTCCAGCAGGGTCACGGCCTGCACGTACTCGGGCTGGATCAGGTCGAACCGTTGCAGTACGCCGTCCCGCCGGTCGCGGATCTGCACGAATCCGGGGCCGCGGCGCCACACGCAGCGGCCGACGTAGAACCGGGTCCGCCACTCGGCCAGGCGCTCGGCCGACCGGCCGCCGTCGAGCGAGACCGGGGGCTGAAGGTGGGTCAGGTGATGTGCCGTCAGGGCGGGATCGGCGCGGCGGCCGGCCCGTAAGTGCCAGCGCACCAGCAGGCCCCGGCCGGTGGCGTTCCGGACGAAGTCGAGCGCGCGCAGATCGCGCGCGGTGGGGGAACGCAGCGACACGGGCTCGTCGAGGGCGGCGCACCGGATGCCGCGGCGGTACAGGTCACGTACGTGCTCGCCGGAGAGCGGGCCGTCCGAGGCGGTGGACGGCAGGGTCAGGAGATCGTTACGCATACGGGCTCCTCGGCCAGCTCCAGGGCCAGTTCCGGCCCGCCGGACTTCTGTGACGCGCGCCGGACGCGGCACATCAACTGGTTCTCGTCCTCGGTCGCCACCTGGAGGACGCGATCGTCCTCGACGAAGATCAGCCCTTGGCGGCGCCAGTCGGCGAGCAGCGCCTCGACGCGGGGCCGGTCCCAGGCGTCGCCGCACCGGCCGGCGCGGCGTACCAGCTGATCGATGGACCTGGGATCGTGCAGGGCACGGAACAGCTCCACCTCGACCGGGTCGTCCAACGTCATGGAGCGCCAGGCGAAACCCGGCCGGGAGTTGACCAGTTCGATGCGGTCACCGAGGTCGGCACAGGACAGCCGGCTGCGGACGTAGTTCTCACTCCATTCCTGAAGGGCCTCGTCCAGGCGGTCGCCGAGCGTGCTCTCGATGCCTCGTTCGTCGGTGTCGAACAGGTAGGCCAGGTCGGCCAGTTCGGTGTCCGGCAGGTCGTAGATGAGCTGGTACTGCCAGTGCGGGCGCCGGTCGGCGAAGCCCAGCTCGGGGCGGTTGAAATAGGGGCTGAAACGCTCCAGCGCGATCCGGCCGGCTCCGGTGGAGGGGTGCAGGTGATGCAGGGCCGGAAGCTGCTCTATGACCGGCAGGTAGTCGGCCTGCGTCTCACCCGGAAACCCGTACAGGTAGTTCCATGCCACCGACAGCCCATTGCTCTCGGCATCCCGGAGGAAGCGCACGTTGAGGGTGCCGCTCACCCCCTTTTCCATTATCTTCAGCACGCGGGTGCTGAGGTTCTCGATACCCGGCTGAACGCTCACCACTCCCGCCGCGCGCAACCGGGCGATCTGTGACAACTTCATGTTCGACTTGACCTCGTACTGGATACGCAGATCGAAGGGCGCCTCGGCGATCTTGGCCAGGACGGAGTCGAGGTAGGACATCTCCAGAATGTTGTCGACGGCGTAGAAGTCCAGCACGCGGTGCCGCCCGGCGAGCGTGAGAATCTCGTCCAGATAGGTGTGCGGACTCTTGCTGCGGAAGGTCATGGCCGACCCGTTGAGCCCGCAGAAGGTGCAGTGGTGCTTCTCGCCCCACCAGCAGCCGCGTGCGCCTTCGACCACGAGCACCGGCTCGAACCACGACTGCACGCGGGAGCGCCGCATCCGGTCGAAGTAGGCGTCGTAGTCGGGCGACGGGATCTCGCCCGGCGCCAGCAGGCGATCGGACAGCGGATTGCTCACACTCGCGTCGCCGTCGCGCCAGCACAGGCCGGGAACGCGGGAGACGTCCGCCTTGCCGTCGAGTCCGGCGGGTCCGTCAGGGAGATGGGCCGCGACGAGTTGTGTGAATGCCCGCTCGCCCTCGCCGCGCACGACGTAGTCGACGAAGTCGAAGTTGCGGTGCAGCGCTTCGCCCTGCGGGCCGTCGCAGTTGGCACCGCCCATGACGGTCTTCGTGTCCGGGGACAACTCCTTTATGCGCCGCAGCAATGCGAGGGATGCCACGTTCTGCTGGAACGTCGAGGTCGCGCCCACGAGATCGGGTCCGTCGGCGACGATCCGCCGCGCGAGCGCGTCGACGAAGCCGGGGACCGTCCGGTGTATCCGCAGGCAGGTCTCCAGCTGCTCGACGCTGATACGGTCCGTCATCTCACGGGTGAATTCCTCGACCCGCCACGAGGTGTCGTCGTAGAGAGCGGAGGAGAACACCCAGTCGCCGCATCCCATGAAATAGCTCTGCAAGGAGAAGAAGCCGAAGTCGACGGCACCGTATCCGCCCTGCTGATACATCCAGTCCGCGAAGTCGATGTTGGCGTACAAGGTCTCCGTCTCGATCTCCGGAAACGTGTCCGCGATCTTTTTCGAAAGGATCCCGAGTGCGAGCGAAGGAGTTGCTATCGAGGCCCATGGCATGCAGACGAGCGTGATCTTCATATGCCCTCCGGTGCGGGGCGAGGCGTGATCGTTGACCACTTCCGGTGCGGCCCGGACTTCCGGCCGCACCGGAAGCGATGGGAAACCCGGATCAGGTGGGCCTCGTCAGAACCTGCCGGTAATGATCGGTATCACGATCGTGGCCGATTCAGTGCCTTCGGTCTGCGGGTCGTTGTCGACGACGGTCTTCTCCACGGCGTTCCTCCCCTCAGCAGCTCGATGGGGCCGACACGCGAGTGGTGCGCGGTCTGCGCAGTCGCGCCGGCGAGTCGTGACTCACCGGACAGCGTGGGCTGCTCGGGGTGGGCTGTCGCGCTCTGTTCCGCTCAGCGGACCGGACCCGACCCGCTGGTGCTCGTGAACGCGACGGTCCGCGCCGGGGCCGTCCCCGGCGCGGACCTCGAGGTGCTGTGCCGTCAGCCGATCTGGGTGCCGGT
The DNA here is from genome assembly GCF_053611985.1 of Streptomyces sp. NPDC054770. Classification (NCBI taxonomy): domain Bacteria; kingdom Bacillati; phylum Actinomycetota; class Actinomycetes; order Kitasatosporales; family Streptomycetaceae; genus Streptomyces; species Streptomyces sp. NPDC054770. Next base: position 18,943 of record NZ_JBSHBL010000030.1, on the reverse strand, counting down.
GGCCGACAGTGCCTCCGTCACCGGCTGGAAGAACGTCTCCCCGCCGGAGGTGCAGTCGCCGCTGCCGCCGGAGGTCAGGCCGATCGCGTTGCTGCCGGAGAAGAGCGAGCCGCCGCTGTCGCCGGGCTCGGCGCACACGTCGGTCTGGATGAGCCCGCTGACCGTGCCCTCGGAGTAGTTCACGGTGGCGTTGAGACCGGTGACCGTGCCGTCGTGGACCTGGGTGGTGGAGCCGCTGCGGGTCACCTTCATGCCGACGGTGGCCTCGGCCGCACCGGTGATCTGCTGGGTGGAGCCGTCGTAGAGGTCGACCGCGCTCGGGTGGTCCGCCTCCGAGGTGTACTTGACCAGGCCGAAGTCGTTGCCCGGGAAGCTGGACTGGGCGTTCTGGCCGATCACGTTCCCGGAGGAGTCCGACCAGGTGGAGATGGCCTGGGTGCAGTGCCCGGCGGTCAGGAAGTACGGCTCACCGTTCTTGACCACGTTGAAGCCCAGCGAACAGCGTCCGCCCGACCCGCTGATCGCGTCACCGCCGGCGATGAAGGGCTTGAACTCCCCCTTCGAGCGGCGCAGTTCGGCCGTGCCGCCGAGTCCGTCGACGACCTTGGTGAGCTTGGTCAGCTCGGCCCCGGTGACCGTCCTGTCGGCGGTGACGACGACCTTGTTGCCGACCGGGTCGGTCGCCCACGAGGTGCCGGGGATGGTCGCGTCCTGCTTCAGCGCGGTACGCGCGCCGTCGAGCTCGGCGAGGGAGTTGGCGACGAGTCTCGCCTTGGCCCCGGCCGCCTCGACGGCTTTGGCGGCGGTGTCGTCGAGCACGTTGACGACGAGGTTCTTCGACCGGGCGTCGTAGTAGGTGCCCGCCGTGTCGGTGCCGAGGTCGGCGGCGAGTGTCGAGGCGAGCTTTCCGGCCGCCGGGGCGGACAGGATCTGCGGTACGGCGGCCTTGGCGGGCTCGCTGGCGTTCGCACTCTGGAAGGTCACTCCGGCGGCGACGAGCGCGGCGACACCCGCGCCGGCGAGCGCCGCCCGGCGCCGGGGTATGCGTCGGTGCTTCAACTCATGTCCTCCTGTGGGGGGTCGGCCCGCGAGGTTGTGGGGACCTCGGGAACCGGAAGGCTGGTTGACGGCCGCCTACTATTCCGAGCCCCACAGGGAGCACACAAGGTCGACTTCAGGTCTCGCGTGCGCGGATGTTGTGCGCCCCCTGTGCAGGGACCGTTCACAGTCGCCCACAGCCGTCCGCGGTCGCCGGTCGGCCCAGGAGGATTCGCACTGCAAACACCAGGTGCGGGCGACGGACGGCGGGCGGTGACGTCCGTCCCTGGCGGCTCCCGGCTACCCCTGGCCGGAATTCGCCCCCGACGACCCGCCGGTACCATCGGCCTCCGCCGCCGGGGGCAGTGGCTGCTGGGCCCGCTCCAGGAACCTCAGCAGCTCCACCGGGAACGGCAGCACCAGCGTCGAGTTCTTCTCGGCGGCGACCGCCACCACCGTCTGCAGCAGCCGCAGCTGGAGTGCGGCGGGCTGCTCGGACATCTCCTTGGCGGCCTCCCGAGCTTCTTGGAGGCCTGGAGTTCGGCGTCGGCGTTGATGACGCGGGCCCGGCGCTCCCGGTCGGCCTCGGCCTGCCGGGCCATGGACCGCTTCATGGTCTCGGGCAGCGAGACGTCCTTGATCTCGACGCGGTCGATGGTGACGCCCCACTCCAGGGCCGGGCTGTCGATCATCAACTCCAGGCCCTGGTTGAGCTTTTCCCGGTTCGACAGCAGGTCGTCCAGCTCGCTCTTGCCGATGATGGACCTGAGCGAGGTCTGCGCCATCTGCGCGACCGCGAACCGGTAGTCCTCGACCCGGACGACCGCCTCGGCGGGCGAGGTCACCTTGAAGTAGACGACGGCGTCGACGCGCACGGTCACGTTGTCCCGGGTGATGCCCTCCTGCCCGGGCACGGGCATCGTGACGATCTGCATGTTGACCTTCTGGAGCCGGTCCACGAACGGGAGGATCATGGTGAACCCGGGTTCACGCACCTCCGGTCGGAGCCGGCCGAGGCGGAACACCACGCCCCGTTCGTACTGTTTGACGACCCGTGCCGCGGACATCGCGTAGACCGCTCCGACGGACACGAGAGCGGCTGCGGTTGCCACCAACGCCTCGACCATGCCGGCCCCCAGGGGGTGACTGACTTCAACGGTGCTTCGACGGTAACTCCGCGTTCGTACAAGGGCGAGCCCCCGTACGCCGGTTGCGTACGGGGGCTGCCCGGAAGGGGTTCCGAAGGATCGTCAGCCGACGCTCACGCCGTAGTAGCTCAGCGCCTCGGTGACCGGCTGGAAGAAGGTCGTACCGCCGGAGGTGCAGTCGCCGCTGCCGCCGGAGGTCAGACCGTAGGCCACGGAACCGCCGTAGAGCGGGCCGCCGCTGTCGCCGCCCTCGGCGCAGACCGTGGTCTGGATCATGCCGTAGACGATGTCACCGCTGCCGTAGTTGACGGTGGCGTTGAGCGCGGTGACCCGGCCGCTGTGCGTGCCGGTGGTCGAACCGCGGCGGTACACCGTCGTTCCGACGCTGGGCGTGGCCGCGCTGGAGATGGTCTGGCTGCCGACCGCGCTCGGGTGCGCGATCGAGGTGTTGGTGTACTTCACCAGCGCGAAGTCGTTCGTCGGGAAGCTGTAGCCGACGTTCGTGCCCAGGACGGTGGTGTGACCGGAGTTGCTGTACCAGGTCGAGGCCACCTCGCCGCAGTGCCCGGCGGTCAGGAAGTAGTACGTGCTCCCGCTGTGCACGTTGAAGCCGAGCGAGCAGCGGTAGGCGCCGCCGTAGATGGCGTCGCCGCCGGTGATCAGCTTCTTGAAGGTGCCGTTGGTGTGCTTGATGGTGAGCGCTCCGGCGTCGGCGCCCGCCTGCCGCTTGATCTTGGCGATCTCGGCGTTGGAGACCGTGGAGTCGACGGTGACGACGACACGGTTGGTCTTGCTGTCCACGGACCAGGCGGTGCCGGGGATGTCCGCCTTCAGAACAGAGCTGTTCACGGCCTTCAGCTGGGTCGTGCTGAAGGTCTGTGCGTCGCTCGCGCTCGCGGTGGGGACGGCGAACGCCGCCGCGGCCAGGAAGCCGGTGCCGACGGCGATCAGCCGGGTCCGTCTCGTGATACCGCTGCGTGGGGTGGTGCGCTTGATCCTCACTTGTCGTTCCCTCCCAGGGGAAGTCGGGGGCCCGCGTGGGGTCGGGGCCCGTGAGGCGCAGCCAGGGAGGTGCGCCCGGATTTCGGACACACATGCCCCTGACAAGCGCTGAGGGGGAGTATTCGGGCGAACGACCGGTAGCCGCAAGGGGGCCTTTCGGCCGTGCGACTGTGTTCGAACCCTGTCGACTTTGGGTGATCTCGTCGCGGTCCGGGCGAGTTGACACCCTGTCGCAATTCCCCCGAAAGACTTACGCGAGCTTCCGCTCCCCCGCCTCGACCGCGAGGTCCAGCGTGTTGCCGGGCGGCGGGAACGGGCAGATGAAGTGGTCCGCGAAGGCGCACTGCGGCAGCTGGGCCCGGTTGAAGTCGACGGTGGTGGAGCCGTCGGCGGCCGGGGCGGCCGAATAGAGGAACCTGAACCGGAAGCTGCCGGCCCCGCTGGTGGTGTCGGCGAACACCGCCCACAGCCGGCCGTCGGCCTGTTCGGCGACCTGGAGCGTCAGCTCCCGGCCGGCCATGGTGAAGCCGAGTTCCCCGGCGAGCACGAGCGCCCGCTCCACTCCGTCCGCGGTGCCGACCCGGACGGTGCGCGGGTCGTCGTCGTACGGCGTGAAGCGTCCCGGCACCGACCAGCGCGGGTCGTACGGGGTGGCGTCGATGCCCCGGAAGGCGCGGCGGGTCGCGGCGGCCGGGTCGTAGTCCCGTACGCCCCAGACGCCCTCGCGGACCAGCACGACCAGCCGGCGCTCGCCGAGCGTGACCCGGGCGGAGGGCTCCTGGTCGGCGGTGAGGCGGATCTCACCGGCGAAGGGCTCGCCGTCCAGGGCCAGGCCGTCGGCCGCCGTCGCCGTGAGCCGCACGCCGCCCCCGTCGACGGCCCAGGTGCCGGGGACGTCCGGGAGCCGGCCGTCCGGGTGGTCCTCGATCCAGTGGCTGCCGACCAGCGCGAGCGGCCCGTACGGCGCCGACACCGTCTCCTCGCGGTGTTCGTGCCAGCGCTTCCAGTCCCCGGACGCGTCCGCGTTCATACGATCAGTCCTTCCATGGCTTTCGTCTCGGCTCACGCCGTGTCTCTCGTATGCGCTCGGTCCGTCCCCAACGGCCCAAGAGCGCGAGGTATTTCACGGCGCCGCGAGCTGTCCGGCGGGCCGGGCGAGGCCGAGGTGCTCGCGCAGGGTGCTGCCCGGGTAGAAGGTGCGGAACAGGCCCCGGTGCTGAAGGAGTGCCACGGTGCCGTTGACCAGCCGCTCCAGGTCGCGGCGCGGTTCGGCGGGCACCAGGTGGAAGCCGTCGGTGGCACCCTCACCGTGCCAGCCGGCGACCAGCTCCGCCAGGTCCACCGGGCCGCCCCGGTACAGCGGTCCCTGCACGGTCTGCCGGGGCCCGCCGCCACCGTGCCCCGGCTCGGCCGCCCGCTCCCCGTCGCCGAGATCCACCATCAGGCTCACCAGCACCCGCAACGCTTCCGGGTCCCGCCCGAACCCCCTTGCCTGCGCCCGCAGTTCCTCTCGTACGGCGGCGGCCTGCGCGGAGCTCGCGGCCTGCACCAGGGCGACATCGGCGTACCGGGCGGCGGCCTGCCGGGCGGCGGGCTCGGTGGCGTCGGCCACCCGGACCGGCTGCTCCGGCGCGGACCCCGGGGCCTCGCTCCACCGGCCGGCCCGGCCCCGGCTGACCCGGTCGAGGTGGGCGACGGCGGTCTCGGGGGCGGTCGTCATCGGCACCAGCCCGATCCGCCGGGTGGCCGGGGCCACCTGCGCCAGCACGGTGAGCGGGTCGGTCTCCGTCCACCCGAACCGGCCGTCGAGCGTCACGAAGTCAAGGCCCCCGCTCTCGGCGAGCCGCACCAGCTCGACGTAGCGCTCCGCGTCGTACACGCCGACCTGATCCACGGCGGCGGCCAGATGCAGCAGCCCCCGGCCGTACGAGCCGGTCATCACCACGAACCTCCCTGTAAGACACACGTTTCACACAAGCCGCCGAAATCCCTTCTCAACAGCGCTGGAACACCTGTCGCGGCGGCGGCCTCCCGGCTCGCCGCAACGGCACTCAGCCATGACCGGGCTCCGCGACGGCCCCGCCCGCCAGGTCGGCGAGGAAGGCCAGCGCCGCGCGTGCCGTGGCGTCGTTCTGGCGGAACGCGGGCCCTCCGGTGCGCGGCCGGGTGAACGCCCCGGGCGTACGGCCGTTCGTGAACGGCCCGAGCGCGAACCGCCGGGGATGCGGCCGGCCGCCCCCGTCGAGGATCCGCCCGTCGGCGGGGTCCACCCTGAGCAGTCCCTCGGGTGTCTCGGCGGCCTCGCCGTCGTGCAGCTCGCGCAGCAGCGTGTCCCGGGCGCGCCCCACGGTCGGTTCCGGCAGCCGCGCCTCGACAAGGGCCCGCGCCTCGACGGAGAACCCGGGCACGGTGTCCGCGGACGCCCGGAACACCCCGTCCTCGGCCGTCACCGTCATCCCGGCGCCGACGAACCGCAGCACGCCGGCCCGGGACAGCGCGAGCATCTGCCGCAGCCGGGGGCCGGGCGGCCCGGAGGCCAGGTAGCTGAAGAACCCGTGCCACCAGGGCCCGATGTCGGCAAGCCGCACCAGCTGCCCGTAGACGGAGAGCAGTCCGAGGAACACCGCCAGGTCAGGGCTGTACGCGGGATCGTGCCGGCGGTCCAGGTCCGCCTCGATGTAGCCGCGCAGGCCGTCCTGGAACTCCTCGTGCGACCCGTACCGGATCCCGTCCAGCGGGTGGTCCAGCGCGGCGAGATCGAGCCGGTCGGCCGGATCCGGTACGGCGGCCGCCACCAGCGCCCGCAGCTCGGCGTCGCCCTCGGCGGCGGCGTACTTCTCCTCGAAGTCCCGCCAGGCGACGGCCGTCCGCTCGGGGTGGACGGTGAACAGCCGGTGGTAGTGGGCGAAGCCCAGCTCCTTGGCCACCAGCGGCCACACGTCCCGCCGGAAGTCGAAGCCTCCCGGCCGGGCGAGCAGTCCGTCGATCTCGGCGGGTCCGAGGAAGCGGGGCAGCGGCGGGCGTTCGCCGGTCCAGTCGTACCCGATCTTCGAGTGGTACGGCACGCCGCGCCGCGACCCGACGTACAGCACCGGCTCCTGCCCGGACGGCACATAGGTGTCGCCGTCGTGGTGTCCGCCCCGTCCCTCGGTGAGCAGCACCATCAGGTCGACGAAGGCGAGCCCGAACCCGCGCACGAGCACCGGTTCGCCGGGCCGCAGTGCGGACAGGTCGCTGTCGGCGGTGAAGTCGGGCGGCAGATGGACCAGGCCGTGCGTGTCGGCGTACGCGGCCAGCGCGGCCTGTTCCGGGTCGAGTTCGGCGTCCAGGTGGCCGAGGGCGAGGACGACGAGGTCGGCGAGGAGCGGGCGCGGCCGGCCCTCCAGCCAGACCTGCTGGCGGCCCTCGCGCGGCCCGCTGACCCGCAGGGCACGGCGCGGGTGGTAGTGGACGGTGACGCCGTCCGGGAGGTCGGCGACGGCACGGTCGTAGACGTGGCGCAGATAGCGGCCCTGGATCTGCCGGTCGGCGAAGGTACGGCTGCCCAGGCCCGCCCACTCGTGCAGGGTGGGGCCCTCCCGCACCGGCCCGGCCATCCGCACCGTCTCGTCCGTGAACATGGTGACGTCCTCGGCGTGCGAGTTCATCCACAGCAGCGGCGACTGGGCGGCCCGCCAGATGCGTCCGGCGCCCGGCGGATGCGGGTCGACCAGATGGATGTCGAGGCCCGAGCCGGCGTACAGCTCGGGCGCGTTGGCGGCGATGCGCTCCAGGAGACCGGTCCCCCGCGGCCCGGCCCCCACGATCACCAGCTGGGGCCTCATCGGGCGGCCCGCGAGGTGAAACGGTCGGCCGCGGGCCCGGGTATGCCGGAGGCGGGGATGGTGACGGTTCTGGCGAGGGTCTCGGAAGACATGCGAAGGCTCCGTGGCGGATCAATCGAACACGGTGGACGCGCACACGGGGGTGCGGGTGCCTTCACACGGAACGCCGGAGTACGGCGCTCTTACGGCCGAGCCCCTCAGCAGGGCCGTCCGTCGACTCTACGGTGCCGTTTCCCCTCACTGTCAAGGATGTCCAGAGTGTGGGCAGCGCGTCTCAGGTCAGTTGACGGAAAACCGGAGACCTGTTCCACTTGGCCCATGCATCCGCAGCAGTGGCTGGTCAAGCGCTCCCACATCGACTTCGGTCGCGTGTGGTCCTGTTCCTGTTGAGCTGACCCCCTGCGCGCCCCGCGGACAGCGGGGACTTTTCGCGTTCTCCACCGCGCCCCACCTCCGCCTTCACACGCACACCCCTCCCTCAAAACAGACGCCCAGTTCACGCGCCCCAAAGGGGCGCGGGGAACTGCGCGAGCAACCACACACAACCCGCACTCGCCACACAACCCACGCCCCCACGACGGCTAGCGCACAGCCATCGCCCTTCTCCTGGGTACGGACCTCACCCCGATCACCCGGTCCATCAGCGCGCCCAGCACATCCCGCACCGCCCCCCGCTCCCGCGCATCGCACTCCAGCACCGGCACATCGGCCCCCAACCCCAACGCCTCCCGGATCTCCTCCAGTTCGAACCGCTCGGCGCCGTCGAAGCGGTTCACGGCGAGGACGAAGGGCGCCCCATGGGCCTCGAAGTAGTCGACGGCGGGAAAGCAGTCCTCGATCCGGCGGGTGTCCGCGAGGACCACCGTGCCCAGCGCGCCCTCCACCAGGTCGTCCCACAGGAACGAGAACCGGTCCTGCCCGGGCGTCCCGAACAGGTACAGCGCGATGGACGGGTCCAGCGTGATCCGGCCGAAGTCGAGCGCCACCGTCGTCGTGGTCTTGGACTCGACCCCGGCGAGCGAGTCGACGCCGACCGACACCTGGGTGATCGCCGCCTCCGTGTCCAGCGGTTCGATCTCCGAGATCGCCCCGATGAACGTCGTCTTGCCGACCCCGAGCCCCCCGCTCACCACGATCTTCACGGCGAGCGGTACGGCCTTCTCAGAGCGCCCGGACATGGTCCCTGATCCTTTCCAGCATCTGGAGCGGCAGCTCCGCGGGTTGCCGGCAGGCGAGCTGTCCGGCGACGACGAGATCGGAGATCAGCACCTTGGCGACTCCCAGGGGTACGCCGACCCGGTGCGCCACCTCGGCGACCGTCGTCGGCTGTGCGCACACCGTCACGATGTGCCGGCGTTCGAACGTGAGCGACTCGTCCGGCGCGCCCACGGCCATGACCAGCGTCTCCAGCCGCAGATCGGTCCGGAGCGGCTCGGCCCGCCCGCCGGTGATGATGAACGGCCGTACGAAGGACGTGTCCTCGACGGGGTCGTGCGGCTCCTGCGCACTCATCGTGGCAACGCCTGCCGCAGGTCGGCGATGAGCATCGGGGTCAGCAGGTCACCGGCCCGTTCCGCGAGCACCGCCATCTCGTAGCCGACCAGGCCCAGCTCACCGCTGGAGTCGGCGAGGACACCGAGACAGCTGCCGTCCCGGATCGCGGAGACCAGCAGGAAGCCGCGCCCCATCTCGATCATGATGAGCTTGACCCCGTCGAAGCTGTACCGCTTGGACGCGCTGCGCGCGAGCGACGAGAGTCCGGACACGATCGCCGCGAGATGGTCGGCCTCGGTGCGTCCGAGCCCGTCCGAGACGGCGATCAGCAGCCCGTCGGAGGAGACGGCGACCGCGTCCCGTACCCCGTCCGTCGACCTGACGAAGTTCGCGAGCAGCCAGTTGAAGGTCCGCGAGTCGTTGGGGGTGCCGACGGTGGTCACTCGCCGTCCTCCTCGGTGCGCGCTTCGGACGCCTGCTCCTGCCCCGGCCCCTGCTCCTGGGCTTTCTCTTTCGTTTTCTCTTTTGCGTTCTCTTTCGCGTTCTCTTTTTCCTTCTCCTTCTCCACGCTGATCCCGCCCCGCATGTGCGCGCTGCGCAGGGTGGCGAGCATCCCGGAGACCTCCTCGGGGCTGCGGTCGGGGGTGCGCTCGGCGGGCGCCGGCCGGCTGGGCCGGTCCGTCTCGCTGACGGCCTCCGAGATCGCGCTGCGCTGGGGCCGCTTCACGAGCCCGTTGCGGGTCCGGGCGGCCGAGGCCCCCTTCTTCTGCGGCTGCTCGGGCCTGGCCTCGGCGGCGACGGACACGAGTTGCGTCTCGTCGGCCTCCTTGCGCGGGGCCGGTACGGCGGCGGCCGACTCGGCGGCGGCCGCCTGCTTCGGGGCCGCCGCCGGCTCCGTCAGCAGGTTGACCGGGATGAGCACCCGGGCGACCACCCCGGCGGCGGGCGCCTCGCCCAGCCGTACCTCGACCCCGCACTTGCGGGCGAGCGCGCCGACCACGAAGTGGCCGAGGAACCGGGTGGGTTCGGCCATGAAGCTGGCGGTGCCGGAGAGCCGTACGTTGGCCTCGGCGATCGCCTGGGCGTCCATGCCGAGGCCGTGGTCGACGATGGCGACCAGATAGCCGGCGCTGGTGCGGCGGCCCTCGATCTCCACGTCCGAGTCCGGCGGGGAGAAACTCAGCGCGTTCTCGACCAGCTCGGCGAGCAGGTGGGCGATCTCGGCGACGACCGAGCCGGTGAGATGGACCGGCTCGACCCGGCGCAGGGTGACCCGGCGGTACTCCTCGACCTCCGCGAGGGAGGCCCGCAGCACGTCCGTGACGGACAGCGGGGTGGACCAGGGCCGGGGGCTGGACTCCCCGGCGAGGACGAGCAGGCTCTCGGCGTTGCGGCGCATGCGGGTGGCGAGGTGGTCCAGTTCGAAGAGGTTGGCGAGGGTCGCGGGGTCGGCGTCCTCGTGCTCCAGTTTGTTGATGAAGCTGATCTGCCGGCGCACCAGGTTCTGGTTGCGGCGGCCGAGGCTGACCAGCGAGTCGGTGGCGTTGCGGCGCAGCACGGCCTGCTCGGTGGCGAGGTCGTAGGCGGCCTGCTGCACCCGGTCGAAGGCCTCGGCGACCTCCTTGACCTCGGCGCCGGCCCGGCCGGAGACGGCGAGCGGGGCCGGTGGCTCGGGGTGCTCGCCGTAGGAGCCGTCCTGGACGGCGGAGACGGCCTTGGGCAGCCGTTCCCCGGCGACCTCGCGGGCCTGCTGGGCGAGTTCGGCGAGCGGCGTGGAGACGGACCGTACACAGTCGAGGGCGAGCGCGCCGAGCGCGGCGACGGTGCCGAGAGCGAGCAGCAGGAAGAGCAGCAGGTCGCGCTGGGCGGTGCCCTCCAGGGCTGCGGCCCGGTTCTCGACGTCGGTGCCGAGCGAGACCTGGACGTCCCGCAGTCCGTTGATGGTGGACGTCATCGCGTCCCACCACTGCATGGGCGGGATGTCGTTCCACTTCAGCCTGCCGCCGCCCTTGACGGCGGTGGCCTCGTACGCGAGCGCGCGCTCGGCGTCCGGGGTGGTCATGGCCGCGTCCAGGCGGCGCTGCTGGGCGTCGGTGGCGGAACGCGGGAAGGCGTCGAGGGCGGCGAGGCGGCCGGCCCTGATCTCCATGAACCGGCTGTAGTCGTCGTCCTTGAACTGCCCGGCGCGCACCGAGCCGAGCACGATGGCGCGCTCCTCGCCGGTGAACTCCTTGGCGTTGCCGAGGATCTGCAGCGACTGGTAGGCGTCGCGCAGGGTGGCGTCGTGGACGTCGCTCAGGCCGAGGTCGAGCCGGTCGAGGACGGTGATGGTGGTGGTGAAGTAGTCGAAGGTGTCCTTCACCACGCCGGTGTGGTCGTCCGCGTGCCTGCGGATGCCGGCGAGTCCGTCGAGCCGTCCGAGGGACTCGCGCACCGAGCCGGCGGCCGCGTCGGAACGGCCCCGGAGTGCCTGGTCGAGCCGGTCGCGGGCGGTGTCGGTGGCCTTGCGCTGCGCGGGCAGCTTGCCCGCGAACTCCTTGACGCCGCCGACGTATCCGGTGGTGAGACCGCGCTCCTTCTGGAGTTCGTGGATCAGGCCCTGGAGCGTGATCTCCAGCCGGGCGTTGTCCGCGGTGGCGGCGGCGTTGCGATAGGCGGAGACCTGCTCGCCGGCCGCGACGCCCAGCAGTGTCAGCAGGACGGCGAGGGCCAGGACCAGAATCCTCAGGAGCCTGGCGCGAATGGTGGCTGCTTGCACGGAAGTGCCTTAATCATGAGGCGAGTTGGTGGATGCGCAGAACCGGGGGCAGAAATGGTTCTGCGCTCCGGCCAACGAACCTCTCCGGGCAGCGGTCACCCGATCATGTTTTTGTTTTACGTCACGGAAACAGGATCAAGGCGAATCCCGAGGCAGCCGCCCCTGTGCCCCGAATCCGTATACGGTGACGGACGCGCACGCCGGTTGACGCCACGCGTCGTACCCGAGCCGGCCGCGACCCCCGAGTCGCCGAGCCGCTGAGTCACCGTCAGAGCCGGTCACAGCAGCCTGTGATGACCGCGCCGACCCGCGCGGAGCGCTCGCGGCCACCGCGGCGAGCGCGTCCCGTTCACCCGTACGCACCGTGCATCACCCGTACGCCGGAGACAATCATATTTCACTCACAGTCAGCAGCCGTGTGAGCTCCGGCCCTTGGGGTACCTGGGCTCTCGACGTTTTGGCTCTGCACCAGTACCGTCACAAACCCCCCGTGCGGCGTCTATCCACTTGGCGCGCCATCCGCATCATGGACGACGATAGGGATGCGGAAGCAAGAAAGACCGCTGTGAGAGGAGGCGTCCATGGGATCGGTACGCAAGGCGAGTGCCTGGCTTGGCCTCGTCGACGACAACGATGACGAGCGCTACTACGACGACGACTACTCCGAAGGGACCGAGCAGCCCGGGGATGCCTGGGTCACCGACCCCCGGGTCAAGGTGGCCTCGGACACCGCCGAGGAGAAGGGCCGCCGGATCGGCACGGTCACCCCGGACAGCTTCCGGGACGCCCGTGCGCTCGGCGAGCTGTTCCGTGAGGGCGTGCCGGTCATCGTGAACCTCACGGCCATGGAGCCGGCCGACGCCAAGCGCGTGGTCGACTTCGCGGCCGGGCTGACCTTCGGCCTGCGCGGCACGATCGAGCGGGTCGCCAACCGGGTCTTCCTGCTGACCCCCGCGAACACCGAGATCGTCAGCGGTGAGCCGGCCTCGCGCCGGGAGGACGGTTTCTTCAACCAGAGCTGAGGCAGGGCCGCTCACCGGCCCTGCCCCGCGCGGGGTTCACCGGAAGGCGTCGAGTCCGGTGAGTGCCTTGCCCAGCACCAGCTGGTGCATCTCGACGGTGCCCTCGTAGGTGAGCACCGACTCGAGGTTGGTCGCGTGCCGCATCACGGGGTACTCCAGCGAGATCCCGTTGGCCCCGAGGATCGTCCGCGCGGTACGGCAGATCTCGATCGCCTCCCGTACGTTGTTGAGCTTGCCGAAGCTGACCTGCTCGGGACGCAGGCGGCCGGCGTCCATCCGCCGCCCCAGGTGATGGGCGAGCAGGATTCCCTTGTGCAGTTCGACCGCCATGTCGGCGAGCTTGGCCTGGGTGAGCTGGAAGCCGCCGATGGGCCGACCGAACTGCTCCCGCGACTTCGCGTAGTCGACGGCGGTCTCGAAGCAGGTGCGCGCGGCGCCCATGGCACCCCACACGATCCCGTACCGGGCGTGCGACAGACAGCTGAGCGGTCCCTTGAGCCCGGTGACCTCCGGCAGCACGGCATCGGCCGGCAACCGCACGTCGTCCAGCACCAGCTCGCTGGTGACACTGGCCCGCAGCGACCACTTGTGCTTGATCTCCGGCGCCGAGAACCCGGGCGTGTCCGTGGGCACGACGAACCCGCGGATCCCGTTGTCCGTCTGCGCCCACACGACGGCGACGCCCGCCACCGACCCGTTGGTGATCCACATCTTCCGCCCGTCGAGCACCCAGTCGCCGCCGGCGTCACGCCGGGCGTACGTCCGCATGGCGGCGGGGTCGGACCCGTGATCGGGTTCGGTGAGCCCGAAGCACCCGATGACATCACCGGCGGCCATGCCCGGCAGCCACCGCTGCCGCTGCTCCTCGCTCCCGAACCGATGAATGGCGTACATGGCGAGCGACCCCTGCACGGACACGAGCGACCGGATACCCGAGTCGGCGGCCTCCAGCTCCAGACAGGCGAGCCCGTACTGCACGGCGGACGCCCCGGCGCAGCCGTAACCGCTCAGCGACATCCCGAGCGCCCCGATCGAACCGAGCTCCTTCGCGAGCTCCCTGATGCCGGGCAGCGCCCCGCTCTCGTACCACTCGGCGACGAACGGCAACACCCGATCGGCCGCCCAGCTCCGCACGGTCTCCCGTACGGCGAGATCCTCCGGCTCCAGAAGATCGTCGATCCCGAGCGGATCACCGGCATCGAACGGAGGCAACTTCACGGACACGGACATTCAGAACCCTCCCAAAACTAGCACCGCTAGTTACACCAGCCTACGCACAGTCTCCCCACTGCCCCACCCACACACCACCCGTCCGAGCGGGAGAAGGAGTGGACCGACCTGCGGGGGTACTCCGCCGCCGGCGGGTGACGGGGGGGTGGGACGGGGCCAGCGGCCAGCGAACGCGGGAGGGCGGGGGGCGGCTGGAGGAGGGCGGCGGAGGGGGCAGCTGGCAGCTGGCGGGGGCAGCTGGCGACAGGACAGCGACCGCGAGGCAGCGGGCCGCGGGCAGCGGGACAGCAGGGGGCCGATGGGACAGGCGGCGACGGCAGCTGACAGCAGAGGGCAGGCGACGACGACGGCAGGCGGCAGGCGGCAGGCGGCAGGCGACGACGACGGCAGGCGGCAGGCGGCAGGCGGCAGGCGGCAGGCGGCAGGCGACGACGACGGCAGGCGGCAGGCGGCAGGCGGGGGGAGGGCGGACGGGGCGGCC
>NZ_JBSHBL010000030.1:0-4936 GCF_053611985.1 Streptomyces sp. NPDC054770 | reverse complement strand
GGCCCCGGGCGGCGGGACGGGGGGTGGGGGGGGGGCGGCAGGCGGCAGGCGGCAGGCGGCAGGACAGCGAACCGGGGGGCAGCCAGCGGGCGGCGGACAGCCAGCGGGCGGCCGACAGCGGCCGACAGGACAGCGAGCGCGAGGCAGCGGGACAGCGGACAGCAGGGGGCAGGCCGCGGGACGTCAGGGGAAGCCGACGGGACAGGCCGGGGGGCGGCAGGCAGCAGCCGGCGGCGACGGCAGACAGCGACCGCGAGGCAGCGGGCCGGGGGCCGACGGGACAGCCGGGCGGAGGACGGCGGCTGAGGGACGCTGGGAGGGGTGTGGGGATTCAGTCGGTCAGTCGCCGGCGGCGGAGCACCCCCCACAGGTCGGTCCACTCCTTCTCCCACCCGCACGGGCGGTGCGTGGGTGGGGAATCGACGGTTATGCCGAGACGCGGGACCTCTGTGGTTCGCGGGGGGCGGGGAGCTCCACCGGGGTGTCCTCGCACTGCATGGCGCGCGGCAGCCGCAGCGCCATCACCGCCCCCAGCAACAACAGCCCCGCACTCACCAGCAACGTCACATGCAGACCGTGCACGTAGGAGTCCCGCGCCGCCCGGCGCAACGCCACCCCCGCCGACCCGCCCAGCCGCGAGGCGACCTCGTACGCCTCGCCCAGTGAATGCCCCGCGGACGCGGACGCCGACGCCGGAACCCCGGGCACGTCGGCCAGCCCCGGCGCATACGCCGCGTTCATCACGCTGCCCAGGAGCGCGATCCCGATCCCCGCCCCCAACTGGTACGACGTCTCACCGATCGCCGCCGCCCCACCGGCCTGCGCCGCCGGCGCCTCGCTCAGCATCGACTCGTACGCCCCGAAGAGCGTGGTCTCCAGGCCGAACCCGAGCAGCAGGAAGCCGGCCAGCAGCAGGCCCGCGTTGTCCGTCCCGCCCATCCCGGTCAGCGTCAGTACCGCCGCCGCGGTCAGGCAGAAGCCCAGGCACACCATCCGGCGCGGCCCGAAACGCCGCAGCAGCCGCGCCCCGGCCAGCCCCGCCGCCATCGCGGCGAGCGTCAGCGGCAGCAGTCGTAGACCCGTCTCCAGCGGGGACAGGCCCAGCACCAGCTGCAGGTACTGCGCCGCGATCAGCTCGAGGCCCACCAGCGCCAGCATCGCCAGCACGATGCAGCCCACCGCCGTACTGAACGCCGGCCGCGCGAACATCCTCAGGTCCACCAGCGGGAACGCCCGCCGCCGCTGCCGTCGTACGAAGAGCACCAGGAACAGCGCGCCCAGCACGAGCGGTGCCACCGTGAGCGCGCCGGCGGCCGGTTCGCCGCCGCCGAGGCGCTTCACCGCGAACACCACGCCGAACAGGCCGGCCGCCGCCAGCAGCGCGCCGGCCACGTCCCAGGGGCCGTCGCGGTCGCCGCGCGACTCGGGGAGGAGAAGCCGTCCCACCGGGAGGCTGACCAGCATCAGCGGGATGTTGACCAGGAAGACGGAGCCCCACCAGAAGTGTTCGAGGAGGAAGCCGCCGAGGAGGGGGCCGACGGCCGCGCCGACCGCCGCCACCGCGCTCCAGATGCCGATGGCGAGGGCCCGCTCACGGCGGTCGGGGAAGACCTGCCGGAGGATGGAGAGGGTCGCCGGCATGATCATCGCGCCGCCGACGCCGAGCAGCGCCCGGGCCCCGATCAGCGCCGCCGCGCTCGGCGCGAGGGCGGCCGCCGCGGAGGCGACGCCGAACAGGGCGTAGCCGAGGAGCAGGACCCGACGCCGCCCCACCCGGTCGCCGAGCGTGCCGAACAGGATCAGCAGCGAGGCGCAGACCAGCGGGTAGACGTCGACGATCCAGAGCAGTTCCATGGCCCCGGGCTTGAGGTCCTCGGTGACGGCGGGCACCGCGACATGCAGCACGGTCGCGTCGAGGGCGACCAGCAGCAGGCTGACGCAGAGAACGACCAGGACGACCCAGCGGTTGGCACCGGCACCGGCCCTGGGCTCCGCCCGACGGCGCGGTCGTACGGCGGCCGTGGTCGTCCCGGACATGTACGTACCTCCCAGATGGTCCCTCGCGTGCGGCGGACCGGCGGGGTGGGGACTCCCCGTCGTACGGCCGGAGAGGAGCGGGGTCTCCGGCCCGCGCATACGAACGCGAGTGACATGTCAGCGTACGCGAGTTCGTTCCGGGGGCACGTGGCGGACCTCTCACACTCTCCGGAGAACTCATGTGGCGTACGCCACTGGCCCCGCTGTGCACCACGCCCCGGCGAGCCCTCCGGTTCCGTGTCCCGTCGATAATCGAGCCCGTGACCGATCTTGAGACGCCCGTGGCGGCACCGCGCGCCCCGGCCCTGCGCCGGGCGGCGCCGGCCCTGCTCGGGTACGCGGCCGTACGCGCCCTCGGCCTGGCCGTGCTGGCCGGGTGGAGCGCGGCACGCGGCAGAAGCGCGTACACCTTGTTGACGGCGCGCTGGGACTCGCTGTGGTACACGCGGGTCGCCGAACTGGGCTACGGCTACCAGGTACGGCTGCCGAACGGCGACGTGCACTCCAACCTGGCCTTCTTCCCGCTGCTGCCGTGGCTGGAGCGCCTGCTGCACGCGCTCGCGCCCCTGTCGTACGCCGACGCCGGCTTCACGGTCGGCCTGCTCGCCTCGCTCGCCGCGGCCTGGGGGATCTTCGCGGTCGCGGACTTCGTGTACGGCCCGCGGGCCGGGGTCTGCGCGGTGCTGGTGTGGGCCGTGCTGCCCGTCGGGGTCGTGCAGTCGATGGCGTACAGCGAGTCGCTGTTCACGGCGCTGGCCGCGTGGTCGTTGTACGCCGTGCTGACCGGCCGCTGGGTGACCGCCGGGGCGCTGGCCGCGCTGGCGGGACTGACCCGGCCGGTGGGGCTCGCCGTGGTGGCGGCGGTGTGGACGGCTGGGGTGGTCTCGTTCGTGCGGGACCGAAGCAGTGGCGCGCGGGACCGGAGCAGCGGCGCGCGGGACCGTGGTGCGGATCGACCGGAGGGCGCACCTCTCGCGACACGCGCCCCTTCCCTTTCTCTCTCCACAACCGACTCCCCTCCCTGGCGCCGCGTCCTCGGCATGCTCCTCGCCCCCGTCGGTGCCGCCGCCTATGTTCTGTGGGTCGGCCACCGCACCGGCCGGGGCCCGCTCGGCTACCTGGACGTCCAGGCGGGCTGGCGCAACGGATTCGACGGCGGCTATGCGTTCGCACGCTTCGTGGCCGACAAGTTCACGTCATTTCCGTCCGCCCTGGCCGGAGCGGGTTTGATCCTCGGCGTCGGTCTCCTGCTGTGGCTCTACGTGATCGGCGTCCGCCAGCGGCAACCCCTTCCCCTGCTGGTCTACACGGGTGTCGTCCTCGCGCTCGCGCTGTGCGCGTCGAGCTACTTCGGGTCCAAGCCACGGCTGCTGATGCCGGCCTTCCCGGTGCTGCTGCCGCTCGCCCGGGCCCTCGCCCGACTGCGCACCAGCAGATCGGTGCTGGTCACGGCGGGTGTGGCGGTGGCCTCGGCGGTCTATGGCGCGTTCTGGCTGAACGGCTCCGGACCCCCATGATCATTTCGGTGGCCCCGATGAGCAACCGGAGAATTCCACCCCACCCTTTGGTTAACGAATTCATAAGTGCCATAAAACGGCGACCTGACATGATCAAAGGAATTGAAGGGCGGACCCGCCGAGGATTACGGAATCCTTAGAATTCGGAGGCCTCCTGAGAGGTTTCCCACATCACATCGTCATCACAAAGCCGCTGTTTCGCCCGGGAACAGAGCTCACTCGCTGTAACGTCGATTGGGTGCGTACCAAACGAAACCTCACCCGTCTGGACCGGGTGTTCGCCAGGCTGGACCGTGAGCCGGAACGGCCGGCCCACATTGATGTGCCGAAGATGAGCCGGCACCGGGTCGTGTTGTTCACCGCGACCCTCGCCTTCTACCTGGCGATCGTGTGGGCCGTCGTGATCACGTCCTGGCTGGTCCGGCTCGACTGGCAGGTCATGTTCTTCCGGCCGTA
Organism: Streptomyces sp. NPDC054770; assembly: GCF_053611985.1. Taxonomy (NCBI): domain Bacteria; kingdom Bacillati; phylum Actinomycetota; class Actinomycetes; order Kitasatosporales; family Streptomycetaceae; genus Streptomyces; species Streptomyces sp. NPDC054770. Next base: position 926 of record NZ_JBSHBL010000030.1, on the reverse strand, counting down.
CCAGCAGTGGGCGGGAATCCACTGGTTCGTCGACTACTACGTGGTCCTCGGCCAGCGCGGCCCGACCGCCGTGATGGTCGCGGCCTGGCTGGGCTGGCGTTCGTGGCGGCAGCACACCCTGCGTCCGATGCTGACGCTCGGCGCCTCCCTGCTCCTGCTCAACATCACGGTCGGCGCCGCCAAGCTCGGCATGGGGCGCCTGGGACCGCACTACGCGACCGTCATCGGCTCGAACGAGATGGGCCTGGGCGGCGATATATTCCCCAGCGGACACACCGCCAACGCGGTGGTGACCTGGGGAATTCTGGCATATCTGGCCTCCACCCCGAGGGCCCGCCGCTGGCTCTCCGCGGCCTCGGCGGTCACCTCGCTCGGTGTCGGCATGTCCACCGTCTACCTCGGTACGCACTGGCTGAGCGACGTGTTGCTGGGCTGGGCCGCGGGGCTGCTGATCCTGCTGGCGCTGCCCTGGTGCGAGCCGTTCATCGCCCGCGCCGAGATCTCGCTCTTCGACCTGCGCGACCGCTGGCGCGCCCGCCGCGGCAGCACGGCGCCCGCACCGGTCCCGGTGCCCGTGGTCCTCAAGCCGCGTCCGGCGCCCGTCGAACAGGCGACGCCGGAACCCGAGCCGGTCTCCCTGTCCCGCGCGTCCAGGGCCCCGATCCATCTGGCACCCGGCCCGCACACCACCCGCTCGGAGCGCACCCCGGTGACTCCGGTGGGCAGCCGCCGCCCGCAGCACCCCGAGCGGCAGCCGCGCGGCACCGCCGCCCAGCCGGCCCGGCCGCTGACGGGCGGCTGACGGCCGTACCGGCGCCGGCACGGCACGGCACGGCACGGCACGGCACGGCACGGCACGGCACGGCAGCGGAGAGCACGACAGCGGGGTCAGGTACGCACAACCGGCCCCGGCACGGCGAAGGCCC
>NZ_JBSHBL010000029.1:0-120895 GCF_053611985.1 Streptomyces sp. NPDC054770 | reverse complement strand
CAGTGGGCCATCGACCAGCAGCCCTACCTCCAGGGCTACCTGTCCGTCGACTCCCTGTGGCTCTACAAGACGAACGGAAACTACAGCGGCGGCGGCGAGGCGCCGGTGCTGACCGGTCCGGCCTTCGTCGACAAGTCCAACGTCGCCAAGGTCGCCCAGTTCGCCGCGAAGGGCACTCGGTGACACACCTGACCCAGCAGGCTGCGTCGGCGGCGGGCTCCCCCGTCGCCGACGCAGCCGGTCCTGGAGAAGGACGGCCGCACCACTGAACGAGAACGTCACCTGGATCTTCGCGGTCGGCGGCGACAAGGAGTCCGCCCGCGCGGTAGGCGTCCGGTGAACCTCACCAAGATCTCCCTGTTCACACGAGAACTGGGGCGGTACCGGTCCGGTACCGCCCCAGTTTGCTGTGCTCAGCCGGTGGCCGGAAGCACCGTACGCGGCCGGACCGGGAACCCGGCCGCCTGATAGCACTCGTCGATGAGACGCATGGTGGTCAGCGCGTCCTCCGCGTCCAGCGCCAGCGGTGCACCCTCCCGCAGGTGGGCCGCGTAGGCCTCCAGCTGGAAGGTGTACGACGACCTGCGGCCGAGTTCCTCGGTGCGCTCGCCCGCCGCCGTGCGCACGACCACGCGGTCGTCCAGATGCGGCTGGACGAAGTTCATCACCGTGGCCTCACCGCGCGTGCCCACGACGCGGCAGCTCATCTGCCAGGTGTCGTACGCCATGTGGCAGTTGGCCGTGCCGGTGACCCCGCCGGGGAACTCCAGATCGGCGTACAGCCACTCGTCGACGCCTGCGGCCCCCGCCCTCTCGCCGCCGCGCGCGGCGGCCAGCCGGGGCGCGCCGCCGGCCCAGGGCGCGAGCATCCGCAGCGCGTGCAGGCTGTAGCAGCCGAGGTCCATCAGCGCACCGCCGGCCAGCGGCAGCGACCAGCGCACGTCACTGTCCGGGGGCGCGGGCATGGCGACCATGGCCTCGACGTGCCGGAGGTCGCCCAGTTCCCCGCTGTCCAGCAGCTCGTGCAGGCGGCGGGTGACCGGGTGGAAGAGGTAGTGGAACCCCTCCATGAACACCGTGCCCGCCTTGGCCACCGCGTCGCGGACCTCGATCGCCTCCTCCGCGTTGCTCGTGGACGGCTTCTCGGAGAGGACGTGTTTGCCGGCCTGCAGGGCGGCCAGGTTCCACGGCCCGTGCAGGCTGTTGGCGAGCGGGTTGTAGACGACCTCGATCTCGGGGTCGGCGATCAGGTCGGCGTACGAGCCGGCGACGCGCTCGACGCCGTGGTCGGCGGCGAAGGCCTCGGCCCGGCCCCGGTCACGGGCGGCCACCGCGACAAGACGGTGGCCGCCCGCGCGGGCGGGTCCGACGATCGAGAGTTCGGCGATCCGGGCGGCGCCGAGGACGCCGATCCGCAGAGGTTCGTTCGTCATCCCTTGCGCACCTCGCCGAGTCGTACGGGCCGGTGCTCGCGCAGCGAGAGGGTGCACGCCTCGGCGATCCAGCTCGCCTCGATGGCGTCCGCCACCGTGCAGGGGGAGGGCCGGGTGCCCGCGACGACCTCGGTGAACGCGGTGAGTTCGGCGCGGTAGGCGGCGGCGAAGCGGTCCATGAAGAAGTGGTGCGGAGTACCGGCCGGGAAGGTGGCGCCCGGCTCGACGGAGCGCAGCGGCAGCTTGTCCTCCAGGCCGACCGCGATGCTGTCCCGCATGCCGTGCAGTTCCAGACGCACGTCGTAACCGCGCGCGTTGTGGCGGGAGTTGGAGATGACGGCGATGGTGCCGTCGTCCAGGGTGAGCAGCGAGGACGCGGTGTCGACGTCGTGCGCCTCGCGGATGTAGTCGGCACCCCGGTTGCCGCCGGTCGCGTACACCTCGACCACCTCGCGCCCGGTCACCCAGCGCACGATGTCGAAGTCGTGCACGCTGCAGTCGCGGAAGATGCCGCCGGAGACGGCCACGTACGCGGGCGGCGGCGGAGCAGGGTCGAGGGTGGTCGAACGGACCGTGTGCAGGTCGCCGAGCTCGCCGCTCACCACGGCCTGGCGTGCGGCCACACAGCCCGCGTCGAAGCGGCGGTTGTAGCCGATGTGCACCTCGACGCCGCTGCCCTCCACCGCACGCAGCACCTCCTGGCTCTCCTCGATGCCACGGGCCACGGGCTTCTCGCAGAAGACCGGAACGCCCGCCTTCACGGCGGCCAGGATGAGTTCGGGGTGCGCGTCGGTCGCGGCGGCGATCACGACGCCGTCGACGCCGGCGGCGAGCACGGCCTCGGGCGAGTCCACCGCGGTGGCCCCGAACCGCTCGGCGGCCGAGGCGACCGCCGCGGCCACCGGGTCGGTGACCACCAGCGAACTCACCGCGTCCAGCCCGGCGAGGGTCTCCGCATGGAAAGCGCCGATCCGGCCCAGTCCCATGATTCCTATACGCATGCGGCTCTTCTTTCCGTCAGCTCAAGAGAGCGGCTCAGTCCTGGCCGCCGAAGACGATCTGGTCCCAGTCGATGACCGAGCCGGTCACCACCCCGCTGCGGTCGGACAGCAGGAAGACGACGAAGTCGGCGATCTCGTCGACCTGGCCGAGTTTGCCCATGGGCTGCGAGGCGGCGGCCTTCTCCCGCCAGTCGTCGCCCGCGTCGTGGAAGGCGCGCTGGGTCGCGTCCTCGCCCTCGGTGTCCGTCCAGCCGATGTTGAGGCCGTTGATCCGGATCTTGTCCCAGCGGTGGGCGTGGGCCGCGTTGCGGGTCAGCCCGGCAAGCCCGGCCTTGGCCGCGGAGTACGCCGCCAGAAAGGGCGGCCCGCCATGGGCGCAGTTGGAGATGATGTTGACGATGGTGCCGGGCGCCTTACGGGCCTTCATGTCGGCCACCGCCGCCTGCATCGAGAAGAACGGCGCCCGCAGATTGATCGCCATGTGCTGGTCGAACAGCTCCGGCGTGGTGTCCAGCAGCGAACCGCGCGACGTCAGTCCGGCCGCGTTGACCAGGCAGTCGATACGCCCGTGAGCGTCCACGGCGTGTACGACGGAGTCGCGTGCCTGCGCCGGGTCGGCGAGGTCCGCCTGTACGAAGCGGGCCCCCGTGTCCGCGGCGAGCTTCTCGCCCGCCTCGGCCCGGCGGCCGGTGAAGACGACGCTGGCGCCCTCCCGGACGGCCGCCCGCACGATACCCGCGCCGACGCCCTGGCTGCCGCCGTTGACGAGGACGACCTTGTCCTCCAGCAGTCCCATGAGTTGCGGTGTTCCCTTCAGCCGTGGCGGCGCTTGGCGGCCGCTTGCAGTTCCTGGCGCAGCAGGTCGGGGGCCCAGCCCTCGGCCACGGCCTGCCAGACGGTGTCCGCCTGGGAGGGCGGGGCGAGACCCTCGACCGGCGGGTCGAGGTCCAGGTTGGTGGGGAAGGGGTAGCCCTCGGCGGTGGCGGCGACCACGCGGCGCAGCCAGTCCTCCGAGACGCCCTCGGCCTTGCGGCGCAGCAGCACCGGGAAGAGGGCGTTCGCCATCGCCTCGCGGTCCACCGTCTCCATCGCGCGCCCGAAGGCGGAGGAGATCTGGAGCAGGTTGGCCATGCGGCGGATGCCGGTGGAGCGGTTGTGCCCGGCGGCGTGGAAGAGCGCGGGGTTGAAGAAGGCCGCGTCGCCCTTGTCCAGGGGGAGCTGGACGTGGTGGGTGTCGAAGTACTCGACGAACTCGGGCAGTCGCCAGGCGAGGTAGCCGGGCTCGTACTTCTGCGAGTGCGGGAGGTAGAGCGTGGGGCCGGACTCGACGGGCATGTCGCAGTGGGCGACGGCGCCCTGGAGGGTCAGTACGGGTGACAGGCGGTGCACGTGCGCCGGGTAGGCGGCGGCGCGCTCCTGGGAGAGGAAGCCGAGGTGGTAGTCACGGTGCACGCTCTGTGCGGCTCCGCCCGGGTTGACCACGTTGACCTGCGAGGTGACCTGGTAGGCGGGGCCCAGCCAGGCCTCGGCGATCAGGGCGATCATGTCGTTCGCGTAGTAGTCGGCGAACGCCTCGGGCGCCCGTACGGCCACCTTGTCGAGGGCGTTCCAGACCCGGTCGTTGGCGCCGGGCCTGGCGAAGTGGTCGCCGCGGGCGGTACCGCTCGCGCGCTCCTCCTCGATCAGCGCGGTGAACGCCTCGGTGGCCCGGTCCACGACGTCCGGGTCGGCGAACGCGCCCTTGAGGACGACGATGCCGGGTCCGTCGAGCAGCGCCCGGACCAGCTCGTCCTGGACCTCGCGGCGGCCGTCGGCGGTGGTCGTGCGGGTACGGAGCCGGTCGCTGTCGTAGAGCGGCACGTTCTGCTCGACGCGCTCCGCGTTGGGGTGGTCGGCGGGGTCCGTGTCCTGCTCGACGAGCGGGCGGAACGCGTCGAGATCGCAGTCGGCCTCACTCAGCCAAGTCCTCGCTCCCGCGGCGGTGGGAGACATCTGGGGGTCCTTTCGCAGTCCGGGTATTTCTGCCAGTCTTGAGAACCAGAAGCCATCATTCAATGCTTGCCATTACATCAAAAGTCCATCAGAAGCTCTTGGGATCACTCATGAGGCACCCCTACCCGATCAGGGAAATCGCCCGTCAGGCAGGACTGAGCACGGCCACGGTCGACCGCGTACTCAATCAGCGGGGCAATGTGCGGGAGAGCACCGTGAGAGAGGTACAGGAAGCCATCAAGGACCTGGACCGCCAGCAGGCCCAGGTCCGCATCGGCGGCCGTACCTTCATGATCGACATCGTGATGCAGACCCCGGAGCGGTTCTCCACCGCCGTACGCGAGGCGCTGGAGGCCGAACTGCCCTCCCTGCACCCGGCCGTCGTGCGCTCCCGCTCCCACTTCCGCGAGACCTGCCCGCCGGCCGAGCTGATCGGCACCCTGGACAAGATCGCCAAGCGTGGTTCGCAGGGCGTGATCCTCAAGGCTCCGGACGTGCCGGAGGTGGGAGCCGCCGTCGGGCGGCTGGCCGCGGCCGGTATCCCCGTCGTCACCCTGGTGACCGACCTGCCGCACAGCGCCCGCCTCGCCTACGTCGGCATCGACAACCGCGCGGCCGGCGCCACCGCCGCCTACCTGCTCGAACAGTGGCTCGACAACCGGCCCGGCAACGTGCTCACCACCGTCAGCCGGGGCTCCTTCCGCGGCGAGGAGGAGCGCGAGATGGGCTTCCGCAGCGCGATGCGGATCGCCGCCCCCCGACGTTCCCTGGTGGAGGTCACGGACAGCGACGGCCTGGACGCCACCCAGTACGAACTGGTGCTCGATGCCCTCAAACATGACGAGGACATCGTGGCCGTGTACTCCGTGGGCGGAGGCAATCACGCCACCCTTGAGGCCTTCGACGCGCTCGGGCGGGACTGCGCGGCCTTCGTCGCCCACGACCTCGACCACGACAACACCCGCCTGCTGGGCGAGCGCCGTCTGTCCGCGGTCCTCCACCACGACCTGCGCCAGGACATGCGCCGCGCCTGCCAGATCATCATGCGGGCCCACAAGGCACTCCCCGACGACGGCCCCGCCCTGCCCTCGGCGATCCAGGTGGTCACACCGTTCAACATGCCGCCCGGAATCCCGGCCCCGCCGGTCGTCGACTGAACCCGTCGCCCGCGCGCGCCGTGGCGCCACGGACCCGCGTCACGCCGGCATCACGCACCGCACGACGGCCACGTCAGGCCGGCGCTCCGGATGTGCTGCGCCGCAGGATGGCGCCCGCGTCGACCTTCATCTGGAGGCCCGTCACGTACCGCGACTCGTCCGAGGCGAGGAACAGCACCGCATTGCTGATGTCGGACGGGTCCACGTACGGGATCGGCATGGGCTGCGTGGTGCGGAACGATTCCTCGGCGTCCTCCCGGCGCGGGTCGTCCAGGTCGGGGCGGAAGATCCGGTACATGGGTCCGCTCTGGAGCATGTCCGTGTCGCAGTTGGTGGGGTGGACGGCGTTGACCCGGATCAGCCGCGGGGCCAGTTGCAGCGCCAGGTCGTGCACGAAGCGGGCCACCCCGCGTTTGGCATGGGAGTAGCCGGCACCGCCGGGACCGCTCTCCGGGCTGTCGACGCTCCCCACCATCAGGCCCGCGGACGATCCGATGCAGATGACGGACGCCCCGGAGCCCAGGTACGGATAGGCGGCCTCGACCGTGTTGACGACGCCGACGAGATTCACGGAGACCGCGTCCAGGAAGCCCTGCGGGGGCACGTCCAGGCCCACCGGGGCGATCCCCGCGTTCGCCACCACGATGTCGAGGCGGCCGAGTTCGGCGACCGCGTCGCTGACGGCGGAGACGAGCCGGGAACGGTCGCGGACGTCGGCCCGGCGGGTGACGATCCGGCGGCCGACTCCTTCCACGAGGCGAGCGGTCTCGGCCAGGTCCTTTTCCGTGGAAAGGGGGTAGTGCGCGGAGTCGATGTCCTCGCAGATGTCGATCGCGATGATGTCGGCGCCTTCCTCGGCCAGCCGCAGTGCGTGGCTGCGACCCTGCCCACGCGCGGCGCCGGTGATGAACGCAACCTTGCCCGCTACCCGTCCGGCCATGTCGGTCCTCCCTCGTGTGCGCGACGAACAGGGCCGCAGTGGTCGACAGTCGACCCCGTCCTGTACAAGCGACGACAATAGCGCCACATCAGTGAACTATATATACTCTTGCCCTGACAACTGAGCGCAGTCCCAAGGGCCTTGGCCCACGTCATGGACAGAGGCGGGATGCGGTATGCAGGTTGCGGACAACACCGACCCGAGGATCCGCAAGGCACTGGACCGGGCCCTCGACGCGGGCGAGAAGGGCGTACAGATCGCGGCCCTCCTCGACGGCGAGCTCATCGTGGACGCCTGGGCCGGTGAGACCGGGACCGGGCGGCCCGTCGACGGCGGCACCCTGTTCCCGGTCTTCTCGGTGACCAAGGCCGTCACCGCGTCCGTGATCCACGTCTGCGCACAGCGCGGCCTCATCGATCTGGACCGTCCGGTGGCAGACGTCTGGCCCGAGTACGCGGCGCACGGCAAGGGAGGTATCACCTTCGACCATGTACTCAGCCACCGGTCCGGTGCGCCCACCATCGGGGCCGACACCACGCTCGAGGAGCTGTGCGACTGGGACACCATGGCCGCCAGGGTCGCGGACCAGTCACCCGTCGCCGAGCCCGGCACCCGAAACGCCTACAGTCCGTTCGCCTTCGGCTGGGTGCTGGGAGAAGCCGTACGGCGCGTCGACCCGCAGCGGCGCCCCTTCCTGGAGATCGTCCGCCAGGAGGTGCTGCTCCCCCTCGGCATGGACGACTTCTTCCTCGGCCTGCCCGACGACCAGCGGCACCGCGTCGCGCCCCTTGTGGGCGACAGCGCCCCCACCACGGGCCCCGACCGGCTGCTGGAAGAGGCGTCGCCGTCACATCTGCCGTTCGCTCCGTCCATGTTCAACCTGCCCCAGGTCCAGCGGGCGGGGCTGCCCTCGGCGGGCGGCATCGCCACGGCCCGGGCCACGGTGCGGCTCTTCGACGCCTACGCCGCGGCCCGACGGCAGGACGGAGAGCGGTTCTTCACGGGCGACACCCTGCGCCGCTGCCGCAGCCCCCGGCCGGTGGGCATCGACCACACCTACGGCTTCGGCATGCCGGTCGGGCACGGCGGCCTGTGGCACATCGCCCCCGGCGTGAGCGACGACAGCCCTGGCGGGGCCCTGACCGAGGGCGTGCTGTCGCACACCGGCGCGGGCGGCACGATCGCCTGGACCGAGCCCGAACTGGGCCTGTCCGTGGCCGTCTTGCACAACCGCATGTTCTTCGGCCCGCAGCCCGTCGCCCCCTTCGGCGCCGTCGCGGACGCCGTGCACGCGATCGCCGCGGAACGGGGCTGACCCGGCTCCGGTGCCGGCCCCCAGGTCTGCTCGGCTGTCGCGTTCGCTCAGGCGTCCGCGGGCCCCTCCGCCGGCGTGGTGCGTACCGTGGCGACCGGCGCCGAAGCCGTTGTGTGCCGCCTCGGCGCCAGCACGGTGACCGCGAGCAGGGCGCCGCCGAGCGCCAGACCGGCCATGAGCAGCAGCGCGCCGCGAATGCCCGGCTCGCCGTAGCGGACACCCGCTGCGGAGACGGTCGACGAGCCCGCCATGATGGCGAACATGATGACGGGAACGACGCTGGCGAAACCGCTCTGGCACACCTGGACGCTGCCGGCGATGGAGGCCTGTTCCTCCGGGGGTGTCTCCGCGATGACCATGTTCGGCACGGAGCCGTAGGCGAGCCCCGTCCCCAGGCCGTCGCACACCGCGCCCGCCAGTACCTTCCACAGACTGTCATGGCAGAAGACGAGGAAGACCCCGGCGGCCGCGATCAGCGTGAGACCGGCGACCATGCACCAGCGCGCCGCGAGACGCCGGACGGCACGGCTGACGGTCACTCCCCCGATCACCTGGGCGAAGGCCTGGGGTGAGGCGATGGCGGCGAAGGCGAACGCGGTCATGCCCAGGCCGTACGTCCCGCCGACGGAGGCGGGGGTGAGCGAGAGGATGGGGAGGATCGTGGCGGGCACCACCGTCGCGCCGTAGGCCGTCGCACCCGTGACGGCGGCCAGGAGGATCGGGCGCCGGGTGAACAGCGCGATGTCGAGGATGGGTTCCGCCGTTCTGCGGGCTCTCAGCACGAAACCGGCCAGTGCCGCGAAGCCGACGGCGAACAGGCCGAGTACGGAGGCCGAGGTCCAGCCCCATCGCTGTCCCTGACTGACCGCCACCAGTACCGGGGCGACGCCGGCCCCGAGCAGTACGGCACCCCCGTAGTCGACGCGCGCCGGGTGCCGCAACGGCGTCTCCCGCGTGGTCAGCCGGATCAGCGCGGCCAGAACGACCATCACGATCACATTGAAGGTGTACATGCCCCTGAAGCCGAATGTGTCGAGCAGCCATCCGACCAGGAACGGCACTCCGACGCCGAAGGCCCCGATGCCCGTCACCGAGATACTAGCGGCGAGGGGAAGCGTGCGTGGCGGATACACGTCGCGCATCAGCGAGTAGGTGAGGAACATACTCGAGATGGCGAACCCCTCCAGGCACCGGCCGAGCAGGAGGACTCCGAAGCTGGGCGCGACCGCGGAGACGGCCGCACCGGCCGTGGCCGCGGTCAGGCCGCCGAGCAGCACCCGCCGTTTGCCGTGCAGGTCGGCCAGCTTGCCCAGGAGCGGGCTGACGACCGCGCCGGTGAGCATGTAGCAGGTGAGGAGCCAGCCGCCGTGGTCGGTACGGAAGTGCCGGGTGATCGAGGGGAGCGCCGTCGACGTCATCGTGTAGCTCAGCGCGACCAGTTCCACCACCATCACCATGGCGATCGACGACACGACGAGCTGTGGTGTCCAGCCCTGTCGGTCCGGACTCGGCGTGTTCGCCGTGCGGGATTGGCGTGGCGTCATCGTCGCTCCCCGTGGGATCGGCTCTTTGACGCGACGCTAGGGTCGTGCTCTCCGCCTCGACAATCGGTCCTCCCGGTGGCCGGGCGACAAGGGGCGGCTGTCATGCAATGGGGCGGTTGGGACAACCTGTCTCGTCACGTCCCGGTTGCAGGCGGGTGCGGGCTACCAGGCGACGGGCAGTTCGTAGATGCCGTAGGCCTGCGAGTCCTCCTTGAACTTCAGTTCCGACAGGTCGGCCGCCATCCGCAGCGTCGGGATCCGGCGGAACAGCGTGCTGAAGACCACGTGGAGTTCGATACGGGCCAGCTGTTGGCCGATGCACTGGTGCGGGCCCCAGCTGAACGCCATGTGATGGGCGGCCTTGCGTACGAGATCGAGTTTCTCGGGCTCCGGGAACGCCTCCGGGTCCCAGTTGGCCGCCGCCAGGGACGCGATGACGCCCTCTCCCGCGCGGATGACCTCGCCGTCGATCTCGATGTCCTCGGCGACCGCGCGCCGGGCGAGCAGGTGCGGGATCGTCAGATACCGCAGCAGTTCCTCGACGGCGTTGGCCACGTACTTCGGATCGTCGCTGTGCTCCCGCAGGGCGGCGAGCTGATCGGGGTTCTCCAGGAGCACGGCCGTGCCCAGGGTGATCATGTTCGCGCTGGTGTCGTGGCCGGCGACGAGCAGGATGTGCCCGAGCGGGGCGGCCTCCGTCATGGACAGGTCGCCCGCCTTCACACGCTCGGCGAGGTCGGAGAGGACGTCCTCACCGGGGTCGTCCATCTTGGCCTCGATGAGCCCGGAGATGTACTCGCGCAGCACCCTGGCGGTCTCGGCGCCCTGCTCGGGTGTCTGGAACCGTGCGTTGGTGACCCCGGCGTGGTGCTGGAAGAAGTCGTGGTCCTCGTAGGGCACGCCGAGCAGCGCGCAGATCATGAGGGAGGGCAGGGGCAGCGACAGCGCCTCGTTCAGGTCCGTCGGGTTCGGGCCCGCGAGCATCTTGTCGATGAGGTCGTCGGTGATCTGCTGGATCTCCGGGCGCAGCTTCTCCATCCGGTGCCGGGTGAAGGAGCTCGTCAGCATCCGGCGCCAGCGCTGGTGCTCGGGGCCGTCGGTGTTGTTGATCGAGGGCTGCATCTGGCTCGCGTGCGCCTTCATCCCCGCAGTGGTGTGCGGATACCCGGGAGCGCCGATGTTGGCACTGAGCCGCGGGTCGGCCAGCAGCTGCCGCGTCGCGGCGTGGGTCGTGGCCAGCCACGGGGTGGTGCCGTCCCAGGTCTCGACCCTGTGCACCGACTTGCCCGTGCCGTGCAGCTCACGCAGACCCGGCGGCGGTGCGAACGGGCACTCCGCCGCCCGGGGCGAAGGGAACTTCGGGGTCTCCTCGGTCACGCCGGCACCGGTCACCTTCTCGGCCATGTCCGCACTCCTCTTCCTTGACCTCGTCACCAGACGGAGCTGTACCGCACGCTCGCGATGACATCGACGGAGCTGCCTGCCGCGCACCCTGCGCCTGGTCGACGGCACTCCGATGTGCACGCACGGAATAATACTTCGACCGGTCGGTACAATCAATCGCTGGACGACAAGGCGTACGACTCGAAGGCCGTGTGCCGTGAGCTGCGGCGCTGTCGGATCATGCCGGTGATTTCCCGCAAGGGCGCCCCGAACTCCACGACGCTTTCGTCGCGGCAGCGGCAGACATCCGCCAGGTGAGGCCGTTGGGGACTTCAGAGCAACCCGGGCTCCTGGCCGGCAGTGAGCGGGAAGTAGCCGAGGAAGGTCACGTTCTCGTCCAACGCATCGAAGTGCGCGACAGGAACCCCGGCGGGTTCGAAGAACACATCGCCCGGACGCAGAATCACCTCGTCCTCGCCCTCGACCTGGAACAGCACCGAGCCCTCGACGATGCTCCCGAACACCGGCCCGTTGTGAACATGCCGACCTGCCGGGTGCCCCGCCAGAATATGGATCCGCCTCACCTCGACCCGATCAGTCACCAGTGCCACCGGCAGCCGCTCGTCCAGAAGCACCTCGCGGGTCATCGGCTGCTCAGGGGTCGGGGCACTTCCCATGATCGAATCCTCCTACGCCCAGTGATCACACCGAGAACGAGTCTACGATCCGTGCCGGCAGCCACCCGAACCGCTTTGGCACTCAACTGCAGCCGCCAGTAGGCGTATTCACGGGAGGCTGGGTTGCTCGGCAACGCGCGCAGGAACGGCAACAGGGCCTCCGGGAACCGCTCGGAATGGGGTTGCACCCCGAGCCGCCAAGAGGCCCTGCCTTCATGCGTGTACGGCGGGAAGATCACCCGACCAGGAGGTCCGCTCGACCGGCAGGCTTCGGGACCGGTTGAGACGCCAGTCCTGGGGCGCTACTTGTCAAGGAACGGCAGCAGGTGGTCAAGCAGGACCTCCGGAGCCTCTTCTGGAATCCAGTGTCCGCCCGGAATCACAGCGCCGGTCACGTCGTCGCCGTACCTTTGCGCCTGTTCGGGGACCAGTTCGCCGAGCGCGCCCTCGGCGCCGACGGCCAACACGGGCATGGTCAGCGTCGTGCCGCGGTTGCGGATCGTGTCCTGGACGTCACGGGGGAAGGTCTTGAAGTACTCGTAGGACGCGCGCAGGTATCCAGGACGTCGCAGGGCCTGCGCGTACTCGGCGAGTGCCTGATCGTCCACTCCCCCCTTCACCTCTTCCATCCAGCCGATGAAGCCTTCGACCCAGATGTCTTCACGTCCGGCGACGATCTTCTCCTGCAGATCGTTGTCGAGCGTGAAGAAGCCGAAGTTCCACAAGCCAGGTCCGTTCTCGGTCCACGCGGGCAACTCGTACGCCATCTCGTCGACCTGCGGGGCCTCCAGCAGCACGAGCCGCCGTGTCGAGCTTCGATGGGCGGCCGCGTAGGCGTACGCAACCATGGTCCCGATGTCGTGTCCGACGACGTTGACCTGTTCTTCGAGCCCGAGCGCAACCAGCAACTGGTGTACGTCGTCCGCGAGGGTGGCCTTGTCGTATCCGCTCTCGGGAGCGTCCGAGCCGCCGGAACCGCGGAGATCAGGCGCGATCACGGTGTACCGCTCCGCGAGCGCCGGCATGATTTTCCGCCATGAGTACCAGGTCTGCGGATATCCGTGGATCAGAACAACCGTGGGGCCGGCGCCGCCTACGGCATAGTTGACCGTGATTCCGTTGACTTGGCTCGTCTTCTCGACGAACCCGTCGGGGACCTTCGACGCGGTGAGCAGTGGCATTGTCTCCTCCTTGAGTGTCCGTCCGGTCCGGACGGTGGGTTTCCGGCCAGGTCATCGACACCGGGTCAGGATGTCGGCGGCTCGGAGAGGTAAGGGAAGTAGTCGAGGACCGGCTGCGGCCTGAGCCCCGAGGAGAAGTCCTGGTTCACGATCATCTTGATGACGTTGGACGCGATGTCCTCGATGATGCCCTTGCCATTGCGAATGCCGTACCAGGGGTTCCAGAAGGCGACGGTGCCAGGTTCGAACGTGATGACGTTCGGAAGGAGCCTGTCTGCCGCCCACGCGCCGTAGGCCCGTGGGGTGGGGAAGCGGTGGGGAAGGCTGCGGTACGTCTTGCCGGCCTCGACGACCGCTGCGATGTTGTCCCGCACCTGACCCCAGATTCCCGAGGCGGGATGGGTTGCGGGGCGGGCGGGCCTGCCCACGAGGTCGAACGTGGGGGCGGTGGCGTTGAAGTCGGGGACCTGCGCCGAGCCGGTGTCGAACTTGAAGAAGGTGGTCATGTTGGGAGCTCCGGCCCGCTGGAGCTGGACCCAGGTGCTGTGCCCCTTGTCGAAGTAGGCGGTGGTCGCCCAGAAGTGCACCCGACCGCGGCCCGTGACCTTTACCGGCACCTCGAGAACGAAGGACCTCACGCTGGTGTTGAGGAAGGTGTCGGTGGCGGGACGCAGCGAGTCGTAGTCGGGGAAAGTACCGGTCGCCAGTGCGTTCGTCGTCGCGATGGGAAAGGGGACGAAATTGTAGAACGGGTCGCGGCGCTTCCCGGCGAAGAGCTTGATGCCGTTGAGGCATTCGACGACTTCGCCGACGGGGGCGTTGGGAGGCGTGATGACGGTGCCCGAGGCGGTACGGTCAGCGGCTGCGGCGCCGGTGAGTTGCTCCACCCGCACGTACTGCGTGCCGTCGGACCCGATCGGGAAGGTGGCGCGATACGTGATGTCCTCGACGTAATCGTCATTGGTGTCGATTTTGAGCTCGTAGTAGCCCTCGGGGTTCCAGGGATTGCCGTTCAGCGGCGAGGTATTGACTCCGAATACCGTGCGCGGACCGTGCAGATCACCGGCCCCGGCAAAGCAGAAGGCGTCGGTGATATCCAGCGTTTCATCCGACGGGAGGTCAAGGTGGTGGGACATTACACTCCTACTTGGCCGGGGTTCTGCAGGGGTACGGGTTAAGGGAGAGCGGCTGGAGCGCGAGCGTGTAGAAGCGGTCGTACGGATACTCGTCCGTGCCGCCGAACTCCCCGTAGAGCCACACGAACGGGAACCGGTGGGCATCCCAGGTCACGCGGTGGTCTCGCCCGTTCGCATGGCTGAGCTCATACCAGCCCTGGGTGAAACCGCTCAGGACCGCGATACGGGTGGGAGCGCCGCGTTCGGGAATGACCGACGCGTCGACTGTGGTGCCGTCGGTCGCCGTCACCTGCGGCCATGCAGTCCGGACCGGCGCGCTGTGCGGACCGTGGTAGTAATCCTGGACGGACACAGCCTTGACGCCCGCGGGCAGTAGCAGACGGGTTCCCCGAGTGAGCTGCGGGGCGTGGTACCGCCGTTCCTCACCTCGCTCCAGTTCACCGTTGGCCGACGGGACGCCGTCAGGCTGCGTCGGGGTGGCCGAGGCCGGGGTGGCTGCCCCGACGAGGCCGTACAGGACAGGGATGGCGGCGAGGCCGCCAAGGACGCCACGCCGGCCCAGCGGTTCCCTCGCCTCGCTGTCTGCGCGCTCGGCTTGCGCATGCTTTCGGTTGCCTCTGATGATGTTCACTCACATTCCTCTCCTGCTTCGGTCGGCGGCCGCCGCCGTTATGCGCCGCCTGATCCGACCACCGGGATGCCATTCCGAGAGAACTTGCGGGTAGACGGCGGCTCGGCTGCGGCCACACAATGGCCAATCCCTTCCGGCGCACAACGAATCTACGGGGCCGGTCTGTGACCGCATCAGGCGCAGAAACGACACGGATAATAGGGTTTCCGCCATGCACGTAGGTCCATCTTTCCCGCAGGGTGAAGGGACTTACATCAGTCAATTGACTGGGGGGATGTGTTCCCCGCGGCGAGATACAGCGGGCCGAATTGGGGTCGAATACACGCTCGGGCCTTAACCAGGAGTGGTCGGCGGCAGCGACGAGGCCGGGGCGGAGCGGGAAGCGGCGCGCCGCGGGGTCAGTCGAAGATCGGGCCGACGGTACGGCCGCGCTTGATCTCGTAGAAGCCGGACACGGAGGCCACAGCCAGGGTGCCGTCCCACAGGCGGCCGGCTTCCTCGCCCGTCGGGCTGGGTGTCACCACAGGTCCGAAGAAGGCAGTCCTGTCGTCGCCCTCGGGGCCCGGAACTGCGATGATCGGGCTGCCCACTTGCTGGCCGACCAGAGCAATGCCCTCGCCGTGGGACTGGCGCAGGGCTTGGTCGTAGGCGTCCGACTCACCAGCCTCGGCGAGGCGTTCGGGCAGTCCGACCTCGCGCAGAGCCGCTTCGATCGTAGCCCTGGTCTTGTCCTGCTGCCGGGGGTGGTACCGGGTGCCGAGCGCGGTGTACAGCGGTTCCAGGACGCGGGACCCGAACTCCTCCTCTGCCGCTGTCAGTACGCGGGCAGGCGCCCACGCCCGGTCCATCAGTTCCCGGTTCTGCGGCGGGAGTTCGTCCATGCGCCCTTCGTTGAGGACCGACAGGCTCATGACGTGCCACGTCACGCTGACCGGGCGGATCTTCTGGACCTCGAGGATCCAACGTGACGTCAGCCAGGTCCACGGGCAGACGACGTCGAACCAGAAGTCGACGGATACAGGTGTGCGGGATTCGCTCATCATGGATGTCCAAATGACGGCCGCGGCCAGAGTCCGCCGCGGGTCAGCTTACCGACCAGCCGGGTAGCTGGTGGAGGATGTCAGGTGTGCCCAGGCAGCGATGTCGTGGCTCAGCCGATCCTGGCCCTGCTCGATCAGGTGCACCGCGTCGGCGCCCAGGACCAGGTGCACCGGGGGCTCGTCCGCGTCCAGCACCGTGAGCAGAGCCTGGGCGGCACGGGCCGGATCACCGATCTGGTTGCCGTCCTTGGCCTGGCGGGCGGCCCGGATCGGGTCGAATACGGCGTCGTAGTCGGGGATGCTGCGCGGGACCCGGGTCATCGAGCGTCCTGCCCAGTCGGTTCGGAACGCGCCCAGGGCCAGGGACGTGACGTGGATGCCGAAACTCGCGACCTCCTGGGCGAGGGAGCCCGCAATCCCCTCGATGGCGAACTTGCTGGCTCCGTAGAAGGCCACCCCGGGCAGCGCGGTCAGGCCCGCCATCGAGGAGACGGTGACAATGTGTCCGGTGCGGCGGCGCCGCATGGACGGCAGCACCGCTTTGATGACCGCGACGCAGCCGAACACGTTGACGTCGAACTGCCGGCGCAGATCCTCCATGGAGGATTCCTCGACGGTCCCCTCCAGGCCGTAGCCGGCATTGCTGATCAGCACGTCGACAGGACCGACGCGCGTCTCCACCTCGCCGACCACACGCCTCACGGCGGCGTCGTCGGTGACCTCCAGCAGCAGCCCGGTGGCACGACCGGGCCCGAGTGCCTCGAACTCGGCGATCTGGTCCGGCTTGCGGACCGTGCCGGCCACCGAGTGTCCGGCGGCCAGGGCCTGTTCGGCGAACGCACGCCCCATCCCGCTGCCGACTCCTGTGATCAGGAACGTCCTACTCATCAGAAACTCCTATGCGAAGGGGCGCCGTCTGTCTGCCGGGTAGCCCCGCTTGTCAGTGACCGGCGCTCTGTCCGCCGTCGACGTGGAGAATCGCACCGGTGACGAATGAGGCGTTCTCCAGGTACAGCACGGCGTCGACGATGTCGTCGATCTCTCCCAGGCGGCCGAGCGGATGCATCGCTGCCAGCGTCTGGTTGTAGGCCTCGGGGCGCATCGGGTTCCTGATGACGCCGAGTGCGACTGCGTTGCTGCGGATGCCCTTGCAGGCGAACTCGCCGGCCAACGCCTTGGTTGCGGACTGAAGTCCTCCCCT
The DNA here is from genome assembly GCF_053611985.1 of Streptomyces sp. NPDC054770. Lineage (NCBI taxonomy): Bacteria > Bacillati > Actinomycetota > Actinomycetes > Kitasatosporales > Streptomycetaceae > Streptomyces > Streptomyces sp. NPDC054770. Next base: position 104,264 of record NZ_JBSHBL010000029.1, on the reverse strand, counting down.
GGCCAGCGCGGCCGGCACCGAGGCAACGTCCCAACTCGCATGCTCCGCCGGGCTGGAGATGATCTGCACGACGTGCCCGCCACCGTACGTGAGCATCTGCTTCACCGTGAGCTGAGTGAGTCGGAAAAACCCGTTCAGGTTGACGCTGGTCACCGCCTCGCACTCCGCCGAGGTGTACTCGGTGAAGGACTTGGCGGCAATCGCACCGCCGTTGTTGACCAGGGCGTCGATGCGCCCGAACCGGTCGAGACCCGCCCTGATCACACGCCGTGCGGTGGCCGGGTCCGCGATGTCTCCCCGGACCGTCACCACGTCCGAGTCCCGGGACTCCTCGATACTGCGCGAGGTCGCGATGACGCCGTACCCCAGCCTGCGGTAGCCGGCGACGAGACCTTCCCCGACCCCGCGTGACGCACCGGTGATGATGGCGACCTTTCGAGCCGAAGTACCCATGAAGACCCTCACGAAGCGCGTAGTAGACGACCGGTCGCCTAAATGACGCTAGACGACCGCCCTGCCACCGTCAAAAGGGGGTGCTCCGGGAGTCTGGCCCTGCCACCAGCTGTGACCTGCAATAGAAGCCTGCGCCTACCAGCAGGGAGAAAGCCGGTCCCGACGGCGGCCGTCAGTTCCTGCCCAGCCCCGGGTCGTTCGGGTGCTCACTCAGCGGCGTCGTCTCCATGGACAGCCACGGCGCCAGCGGGAGCGAGTCCAGGAGGGTCTGCATCTCGGCGGCGTCCCGGGCGCGCCACAGGCCCAGCGCACGCCCCTCGCCAGGCGCGTTCCACAACCGCACCAGGTGCCCCTCCCCGGCCAGTTCCTTCGCGCGGGCCGCCTCCGCGGTGGTGGCGTCCTCCAGTGCCTGGGACGGTGCATCTCCGGGAGCGGCCGCGACGAAGGTCACCAGGAACTCAGGAGCGGCGGTCGACGCGTCGACGGAGGCCGGTCCCGGGTCGTTCGGGTGCGGCGACAGCGGCTCGACCTCGTCCTGGCGCCAGACGCGCAGCGGCATGGAACTCAGGATGTCCTCCAGGCGCGCGGCGTCAGGCGCGGCGAACAGCCCGAGAGTGCGCCACTCGCCCGGCTGCAGTGGCGGGCGCCACAACCGCAGCAACTGCCCCTTGTCGGCGAGCTTGCGGGAGTTCGCGGCCTCGCGGGCGCGGACCGCGTCGACGTCGGCCGCTGGGGTTCCCTCCGGTACGCGGGTGGTCATGGTGACGAGGTATTCCATGTCAGGTGCTCCTTCGAGGCAGTGCTGAGTCGCAGGGCAGGGTTACCGCGATGCCGTACCGCCTGGATTCTTCGGGAACGCCCCGTGCCACTACATCCGTCATTTGACCGGACGCCCGAGGGCCGGTGTCAGCCCGCACCTGAACCCGGAGGTGCCACCGGCCTGCCGTCATGGTCGTCCGGGGCCTCCTGCCCGGGCCCTTGCGACGGGTCCGCTGGGGGCAGTGCGGCCAGAGCCGCGGCGAGAGTGACGCGAGAGGTGATGCCGAGCTTGGGGTAGAGCCGGTGCAGGTGGGCTGCCACGCTCCGGTGGGAGAGGGACAGCCGCGCCCCTATCTGCTTGTTGGTCAGGCCCGACGCCGCGAGGGTCGCGATCCGGTGTTCTTGAGATGAGAGCGGGTTCGCCGGCAGGTTGCCGTGCGCCCATGACGTGGCGTGGCCGATGGCCCGGAGTTCCTCCGCGGCACGGGCGGCCCAAGGGGTGGCTCCGAGATGACGGAAGGTGTCGAGGGCCGCGGCGAGATGAAGCCGGGCGTCTTTCGCGGCGCGTGTGTGCCGGAGGTGCTGACCGTAGGCGAGGCGAACGCGGGCGACCGCGAACGGCCACCGCTCGGTCCCGGGGATTGCGAGGGCTTCCTCGAAGAGTGCGGTGGCCTGGTCCGCGGGCGCGGCGATGGCGGCCGAGCCCGCGGTCAGCAGCGCCAGCCGTGGCGATACTGCGGCGATGCCGGCCTGTCGCATGGCGGCCGCATGAGCGAGCGCTTGGGCCCGGCGTCCGGTACGGACGGCGGCCTCCACCAAGTCCATGGGCACCCTGAGGGCTGAGGGGAGGTAGGTGGGCAGCACCCCGGGCGGACTGATCGCCGATGCATTGCGATAGGCGGTCTCATAGTCACCGCGTCCCATGGCGGCCAGGGCCGAGGCGTAGTGGGCCCAGCATTCCACGCTGCGGAACCCGCGGGGGGCCGTCCATTCGGTGATCTGCCGGGTCAGGGCGCACACGGTCTCGTCGTCGCCTCGTACAGCCGCGAGCAGGGCCTGGGCCGCTTGGAACGACAGGGCCAGCTGTCGGTATCCGTAGGTATCGCTCAGCCTGAGGCCCTCCGCCGCAAGCAGCGCGCACTCGTCCCACTGCCCCGTTGTGAAATCGTCCATGCAGAGCTGGATCAGTGCGTAGATCGCTGAAGCGACGGCTCCGCCGTCCCGCCCGTCGTCGATGACGCGCCAGAGAGCCGAGCGGCACTGTGCCGTTCGGTCCACCATTGCCGCGGCTCTGCCGATCTGCACGATCCGGCTCGGATCAGCTTCCATGTGCAGGTCGCGGATCGCCGTGTCCAGGCGGGCGCGGGATTGGTCAGTGGCGCGGGTCGGGTCGGCGTAGACGCTGACAAGCTCCAGGGGCCTCGGCAACCGTACGGTCGCCTGCGCCGCGAAAGCGTGGAACCTGTCCCACAGCTCGGCTCTGCCGCCGATCAGGCACACCCTGATCAAAGCACGCAGCGCTTCCCGAAGCGCCTCTTCGTCACCCTGTTCGGGGCGACCCGTGCGGGTGGCGATCGCACCGAGGAGCAGCCGGTAGGCGGTGTTGACGTCGCCGTCACTGTTGAGCAGCACGTTGGACGCGGCGGTCGCGGCGCGCAGCGATCCCCTGAGATGGGGGTCGGCACGCCTGGCTTCCGCGAGCAGTTGAGCTGCCGCGGGAAGTTCTCCGGCGACCTCGGAGCCCATGCAGGCGGCTTCGACCAGGCGTCTGCTCCGGTCTGCAAGGGCGGGGCTGAGGTCAGCAGCCCGGACCAGCGCGTTGAGAGCACCGGTGGTGTCACCGCGACGACGCGTCCGGTATGCGGTCTTCTCAAGGAGTGCGGCGACGTGTTCGTCGGGTTCGGCTGTTGCCTCCACGAGGTGCCAGACCTGACGATCGGGCCGATCGGAAAGCGCCTGCGCCAGAGCCGCATGCGCGGCCACGCGCTCTCCGCTCGTCGAGCTCGACACGATGGTCGCGCGGACCAGTGGGTGGCGGAATGCCAACCGCGCCAGGCCTCGATTGCCGACGCGTACCAGTTGGGCCCGCTCCGCGGGGGCCAGGTCACCGAGAGCGTCCGCGCCGGAAGCAGCCGCTCGCAGGATGCGCAGGTCACCCGTGCCCTCCAGGGCGGCCAGGAGCAGCAGCCGTCGGGTGGACGGCGGCAGTTCCTCGACCCGCGACGCGTACAGGTTCTGCAGGCGACGGCTGAGCGGCAACACCGTGGATCGCGTACTCAGCCTGACGTGTCGCAGCTCGCTGACCGCAGTGGGAAGTTCCAGCAGGGCGAGCGGATTGCCCTGCGCCTGATCCACGACGTACCGCACTGTTCGCGGGCTCAGCTCGGGAAACCGGCCGCGGACCAGCCTGGCCGAAGCCGCGCGGTCCAGGGGGCGCAGCTCCAGCTCGGGGAGTCCCGTCCGGTCGAGGCCTGTTTCGGCACCGGGCCGAGATGCGGCAAGAAATGCCACCGTGCTTCCGGTCAGCCGCCGCGCAATGAACGCGAGCGCGGCTGCGCTGGCGCGGTCGACCCATTGCAGGTCGTCGACCACCATCAGCAACGGACCGGCACCGGCTGCTCTGCGAAGCAGCGCGAGGGCGGCGTTGTAGACGATGACGCGGTCCACCACGGCTTCGTCGCTCATGCCCAGCGCCACCATGAGCGCGTGGCGGTGCGCAGGTTCGAGCCCGTCGATCTCCCGGTGCAAGGGGGCGAGCACGTTGCACAGGTTCGAGAAGCTCACGCTCTCCACGGATTCCACGCAGTCGGAGCGCAGCACCAGTGCTCCGGCTCCCGCCGCAGCTTTCGCGGCGACGTCCAGCAGGACCGACTTGCCGACCCCTGGCTCTCCCGACAGCACCAGGAGGCCGCCGCTCACGGTCGCCTCGTCGACGAAGGACTCGAGCAGCCTTACTTCCTCTTCGCGCCCGACCAGGTCGTCAGCCACGCTTCGCAGCGCCGCGTGGTCACCGCCCATGAAACGCTTCCCTTCTCAGAGCCGGCATCGCGGCCGCGGCTCCCGGGGCGCATATCCATCGCCGCAGCCTTGCACCACGCGGCGACGAGAGGTACGCCTGGCGCGATTATGCCTGAAGGGGTCATTTCATCGGGGTCCGCAAGGCCCGCCGCAGGTGGTCGGGATCAGACCCGATGAGACAGCTTCACTGGAACGATCTCGAAAGCCTCCGCCGCATTCCAGTCATTTGACGGGTGACCAGGGCGGTGGAGCCCCGCACGATTGTGCTGGACAACGAGTCGGGACGTCGGCGGACTTCCGCGCAGGGACCACCACCACGGAAGGACCTGATCATGCCGTTCTTTGCCGGGCCCGACCTCGTGCGGTCGCCTGTCGCCATCGTGACGGAGGGCTCGCGCGGAATTGGTCGGCGCGCGGCGCTGCGGCTGGCGGAGGACGGATTCGATGTGGTTGTCGCCTACACCGACGATCGGGCGGCCGCCGAGGGCACCAGGGCAGCGATAGAGGAAATCGCCGGCCGCGCATTGGCCGTGGAGACCGACGTGGCCGACGAGGCCTCGGTCGCGCGCCTGTTCCAGCAGGCGGAGGAGGTCTTCGGCACGGTCGACGTGGTCGTCAACTCCGCCGAGATCGTGGTGTGCGGATCGGTCTCGGAACTGACGCCGGAGGAGTTCGCACAGATGCACCGTACGAACGTTCTGGGTGCGTTCGTCGTCGGCCGGCATGCCGCACGCCGAGTGCGCAGCGGTGGCGCCCTCATCAACCTTGCCAGCGATCTCAGCGAATCCGCGCGCTCCTCGTACGGGGCCTATGTCGCCTGCAAGGCCGCTGTGAACGCTCTCACCGTCTTCCTCACCGGTGAGCTCCGCGAGCGGAACGTGACCGTCAACGCGGTCGTTCTGGACCCCTTCGTAGCCGATCCCGCCCATCCCGAACGATCGGGAGAGCTGGCCGGCATCGCCGAAGCCATTGCGTTCCTCGCCGGTCCGGGCCACTGGGTGAACGGACAGATCCTGCACCCGGGCCACTGACCGGATCAGACCGTGTCGACCACAACCGCCCGGCCGTGTCACCTCTGCACCTCAGTCTCCTGACCGTTGCCCGGCCTTCCGGCGACTCCTTGCGCTGAGACATCGCCTTCGCGCCCCCGCGGCCTGCGCGGAGACTTCCGCACCGCCTTCGAGATCGGTCTCCTGGCCTTCGTCCGCGGCTGACCTCAAGATCCCCTCACCGCGCACCGCCATGACAGGTCGAGCGCGTGTCCGGAAACTTCGGTGCATCCGAAACCCGCTCATGCCGTCACTTGGCCGATGTAAGCGTCCTCGGAACCGCGCATCGTTTGCTCACAGCCACGGGCACAGCTGGGCAACGCGGAGCCGGTCGACCGGTCACGGAGCCTGGCTGGAGGTATGTCGCCGCCGCTGCGACGCCAGCGGCGCACCGCCGGACGCCCCACGCGACCAACGGCCGGACCATGCGTAGAGGACTTCCTTGGACAGCAACTCGCCCCAAGACCTGTTCGGCCGTGCCCAGCAGGTCCGAGAGATCACAGAATTCTTCGGGGCGGGTACGGTCCAGGGCCGTGCCCTGCTGCTGTCCGGGGATGCGGGCGTGGGAAAGACGGTACTGCTGCACGAGGTCACCAAGGCCATGTCCGCGGCGGGCGCCTTGGTGATGTCGGCGACCGGTGTGCAGTTCGAGGCCGAGCTGACGTATGCGGGCCTCCACCAACTGCTCTTCCCGCTGTGTGATCAGTTCGAGCGCCTCGGGGACACGCACAGGGAGGCGCTGCGAAGTGCCCTGGGGTTCGGCAGCGACACGGTGCCCGACCGGCTTGTGGTGGCGAACGCCGTACATACCCTGTTGCGGCAGGCGGCACTCGATCGTCCTGTGTTCATCGTCGTGGACGACCTTCCCTGGCTCGATCGTGCAAGCGCGGCGGTGCTGGGCTTCGTCGCCCGCCGTCTGGCCGGGAGCCGTATCGGCTTCCTGGCGGCTTCCAGGTCCGGAGCCGACAGCTTCTTCGAGCGGGGACAACTCACGGAGTACGAGTTGCATCCGCTGGACGGCGACGCAGCCATGGCCCTGATCACCGCACGGTTTCCCGGCCTCGCCGCACGTGTACGGGATCGCGTCCTGGCCCAGGCACAGGGCAATCCCCTCGCGCTCCTGGAGCTTCCCACCGCACTGACCGGCCCGCAGCGGGCTGCTCTGGTGAACGTGCCCGCCGTTCTGCCTCTCTCCCAACGTCTCCAGGCCCTCTACGTTTCCCGGATCTCCGCCCTGCCGCCGGCATCGCGGCACCTGCTGCTCCTCCTCGCTCTCGACGGCACCGGGGACCTGGCCATCCTGCCGCTCGCGACCGAGCACTCGCCGGACCTGAGCGCTCTGGCACAGGCGGAATCGGACCGTCTGGTCATCGTCGACGACCGGAGTCGGTGCGTTGCCTTCCGTCACCCGTTGATCGCGTCTGCTGCCGTCGAGGCCAGTACGCTCGACGACCGGCGCCGGGCCCACCTCGCGCTCGCGGAGTTCCGCAAGGAGGAGCCCGAACGGAGGGCCTGGCATTTGGGGGAGGCGTCTCTCGCGCCCGACGAGGAGGTCGCGGATCTCCTCGAACAAGCAGCTCAGCTGATCGCGCGGCGAGGGGACGCGATACACGCGATCACGACGTTGACCAGGTCTGCGGAGCTGAGCCCCCGACCCGCCGACCGGGGCCGCCGACTCGCCGAGGCCGCCTACATCGGCGCCGACGCAACCGGGGAGCTGGGCGCGGCCTCCGTCCTTCTGGACAGCGCCCGGCGGGCCGAGCCGAACCTCGGCAACTCGCTGCTTGCTGCCGCCGCGGCAGCCTTCCTGCTGCTCAACAGCGGTGACGGCGACGTCGACACCGCGCACCGTCTGCTGGTGGGCGCCGTCGAGTCGGGCAGCCACGCATACGACGCTCAGGACGGCGCCCTGATCGAGGCCCTGCACACCCTGCTCCTGGTGTGCTGGTTCGGAGGGCGCAGCGCGCTGTGGGAGCCCTTCTACGCGGCGCTCGACCGTCTGCGGCCGGCTCCTCCCCTGCTGCTGTCCGCCTGTAGCAAGACGTTTCCCGATCCCGTGCGCACCGGATCGTCCGGCCTCAAGGAGCTCGACGAGATACTGGCCGGCATCCGCGACGAAGAGGACCTGGGCCGGATCATCCGCATGGGGACGGCCGCTGTCTATCCCGACCGGCTCTCGGAAGTGCGCGAGGCATCTTGGCGGGTGGTCCGCCAGGGACGCCGAGGCGGTCCCGCCCGTCGGCACATCGGTGCGCTCATGCACCTGTGCCTTCAGGATTTCCTGACCGGCGAGTGGCAGGAAGCCGAAAGGCTGGCGGGCGAGGGCCTGCGTGTGTGCGAGCAACACGAGTACCCGTTCTTCTCGTGGTATTTCCAGTATGTCCAGGCGCTGCTGGCCGCGGTCAGCGGGAGCCGTCAGGCCGGCCTCGCGCTGGCCGACCGGATCACCCAATGGGCCGTTCCCCGGGGAGCCTTCGGGGCGGTCGCGTTCGCCGACCACGCCCGGGTTCTCGCCGATCTCGGCGAGGCCGACTACGAAGGGGCCTATCGGCACGCCGCGGCGATGAGCCCCCCAGGCAGCTTCGCGTCCCATGTCCCCCACGCCATGTGGGTGTGCATGGATCTTGTGGAGGCAGCCCTCCGCACTCAGCGCGTCGCGCAGGCCGAGGCCCATGTACGCGCAATGCACGAGTCCGATATCGCGTCCTTCTCGCCACGGCTGGCGCTGCTGGTGGCGGCCTCGACCGCGCTGATCTCTCCTGATGACGAAGCGACTGAACGCTTCGAGCACGCCCTGGCCGTTCCCGGAGCGGAACAGTGGCCTTTTGAACTGGCCCGGGTGCGGCTGGCCTACGGGGAACGCCTGAGGCGTATGCGGTCACTCAAGGATGCCCGAACGCAGTTGAACACCGCGGCAGAGGCGTTCGAACGCTTGGGAGCCCGGTCCTGGGCCGCCCGGGCCTCCAACGAGATCCGCGCCACTCGCCGGGCCCGAACCGCAGGGGTACGAGGCTCCGTGACCCTCACCGCGCAGGAGCTCGAGATCGCGCAGTTGGCCGCCTCCGGCCTGACCAACAAGCAAATCGCGGAACGCCTCTACCTCTCCCCCCGAACCGTGAGCTCACATCTGTACCAGCTCTTTCCCAAGCTCGGAATCACCTCCCGTGCGGCACTCCGGGACGCCCTTGCCGACCTTCGTCAGACTCGGGGTTCCGCCGGAGCCGGCACGGACGAGCAGGGCGATTGACCGACCGCGCCGTCGTCGGGAATGTGAGTCCGTATTCGCCGGCCCCGAACCCATATCCCAGTCAAATGACCGATGTTCCCGCGCCACCGGTCTCCAAAAATACTCACAGGCCGGTCTCCCAAGTCATTCGGGAGACCATTCAAGGATAGACAAGAGGAATGGCGAGATGACGAGAATCGGAATCATCCTGGGCAGCACCCGACCCGGGCGCAATGGAGAGAAAGTCGCCCAGTGGGTCGAGAAGAATGCCGCACACCGTACAGATGCCGCCTTCGAACTGGTCGACCTGGCGGACTACCCCCTTCCGCACCTGGATGAGCCGACACCGCCCATCATGGGCCAGTACCAGAACGATCACACCAAGGAGTGGGCCGCCAAGATCGGGAGTTTCGACGGGTTCGTCTTCGTCACGCCCGAGTACAACCACTCCACCTCAGGCGTCCTCAAGAACGCCATCGACTACCTCTTCGCCGAGTGGAACAACAAGGCCGTCGGTATCGTCTCCTACGGCTCCGTCGGCGGCGCACGCGCCGCCGAGCACCTGCGCCTGATCGCCGGCGAACTCAAGATGGCCGACGTCCGCACGCAGGTCGCTCTGTCGCTGTTCACCGACTTCGTCGACTTCAGCGACCTGGCTCCCGGAGCCCACCAGCAAGAGGCTCTCACCACACTCCTCGACGAGGTCATCGCCTGGAGCACCGCGTTGGCCCACCTTCGCGACTGACCTTCGATCGGTCCGGTCGGGAGTACAGAAATCTCGCAGGTGAGGCGGCGCGAGTCGCATGCCGCCTCGCCTTCGACGACCTGGCCCCGGGTGCAATCACGACGAGATTCACCACCGGTCCGACACGAGGACGCCTGGCGCCGGAAGCGGCCGCCACCACAGCCGCCGGGTACGCGCCTTGTCGGCGGTGATCCTGTGATCCTGGCCCGCCGACCTGCCATGATCGTCTCACCGTGTGTTCCATGATGGGGGCAAGAGATGGCGATACCGCTGCCCGATGGGCTGACTACGCCGGCGCTCGTGGTCGATCCGGATGTGCTGGACAGAAACATCTCGCGGATGGCCGAGGCTTCGCAGGCTCAAGGGTTCGCCCTGCGTCCGCACACCAAGACCCACAAGTGCCCGCAGATCGCGGACCGTCAGCTTCGGTCCGGCGCGCGTGGGCTGTCGGTGGCCACGATCGGCGAGGCCGAGGCGTTCGCCCGGGCCGGCGTCGACGATCTGTTCATCGCTTACCCCGTGTGGCTCGATGCCGGCAAGGCGCAGCGGCTGCGCCGGCTGGCGGACGACGTTGCCCTGAGGGTCGGCGTGGAGTCTGTCGAAGGTGCGCAGCGTTTGGGGAATGCCGTGCGCGGCAGCGCCCGGGCGGTCGAGGTGCTCGTCGAGGTCGACAGCGGGAGCCATCGGACGGGAGCGCAGCCTCACGCTGCCGGTGAGGTCGGAAAGGCAGCCGCCGACGCGGGTCTGGATGTTGCCGGCGTGTTCACGTTCCCGGGACACGGCTACGGTCACGATGCGCGGGCGCGCGAGCTGGCCGCACGGGACGAGGAGCGCACTCTGGGCGAGGCCGCTCAGGCGCTGCGGGAGCTCGGGCTCGGTGTCCGTGTGATCAGTGGCGGGTCGACTCCGACGGTGGGGCGATGGCAGCCAGGCGTGGTGGACGAGTTGCGGCCCGGTGTCTACGTCTTCAATGACGCCACCCAGCTGGCCATCGGCACCTGCGGGGTGGAGGATCTCGCGCTGGTCGCCGCCGCGACGGTGATCAGCGTTCCCGCCCCGGACCGCTTCGTGCTCGATGTCGGCAGCAAGGTCCTCGGCTCCGACCGGTCGCCCTGGGTGACGGGCCACGGCTACCTGCCCCGGTTCCCGCGGGGAACCATCACCGGGTTGTGGGAGCACCACGCCGTGGTCCGGCTTCCGGAAGGGGTACGAGGGCCACGCCTCGGGTCGTTGGTCGCTGTCGTCCCCAACCACGTCTGCACGCCGGTGAATCTCGCCGATGAGCTCCTGGTCGTCCGCGACCGCGAGGTGATCGACCGCTGGCAGGTGACGGCACGAGGCGCCAATACCTGAACACCACCTCAGGGCAGAAAGGCAGAGGTAGCAGAGGTAGCAGATCAGGATTGCGGTGCTGCCGGCGAAGCCACGGAGGTGTTCCGCACTGCGCTCGTGGCGCCGGTGCAGGCGGCGACGGCACCAGGTGGCCACGCCACGCCACTGTCCGCTCCGCGGTCCGACGACACCGGCGCTCGCGCCGCGGACTTCGTCAGCACGACCACCGGCCTGCCCGTGGTCTCAGGGCTGTTGACTCGATCCCGTAGTCATTTGACTGATACGGCATCAGTGGCCGGCAGGCAGGGTGGACGCAGGTGAGACGACAGCTCCCTGCATGGCGGGAACCCTATCTTTCGTGTCGTTTCTGCCACTGATGCGGTCACGGGCAGTCACCGTAATTTCGATGTGCACGCCGAAGAGCCGGCGGCTGTCATACGAGGAGTGATCACATGAAGGTCGGTCTGCTGGTGCGTATCGAGGCCAAGCCGGAGTACGCCGACGAGGTCGAGGCCATGCTGCGCGGCGCGCAGGAGCTGGCGGAGCAGGAACAGGGCACGGTGACGTGGTTCTCGTTCCGTGAGAACGCCACCACTTTCGGGGTGTTCGACACCTTCGAGGACGAGCAGGGGCGCCAAGCGCACCTGACGGGCCAGATCGCCGCAGCGCTGGGTGAGGCCGCAAAGACAAAGCTCAGCGCGCCGCCGGTGATCGCCTCGGTCAACGTGCTGGGAGCCAAGGTCTCCTGACCGGCAGGGCCTGCGGCCCGCGGACGTTGCGCCCGCCTGGCCGGGGCAACCACTGGCCCCCGCCAACGCCGCACACAAGAACATTATCCACTTAATCATGAGAAGTGATGGGAATCATGAACACTCTGTACACCGCGGTCGCCACGGCCACCGGCCGGGACGGCCGGGCCGTCAGCTCCGACGGACAGCTCGATGTGCGTCTCGCGTTCCCGCCGGCGCTCGGCGGCGACGGTAAGGGCACCAACCCCGAGCAGCTCTTCGCCGCCGGCTACGCCGCGTGCTTCACCAGCACTCTCGGCGTGATCGGCCGGGAGGCCAAGGTCGCCACCGGGGATATCTCGGTGACCGCGGAGGTCGGCATCGGCAAGGACCCCGAGGACGGCGGTTTCGCGATCACCGCGGTACTGCGGGCCAAGCTGCCCCAGCACCTGCAGAACGAGACCGGCCGCAAGCTGGTCGAGCAGGCACACGCAGGCTGCCCCTACTCCAAGGCCACCCGCGGAAACATCGCCGTAGAACTCATCGTCGAATAACCGACCCGCCCGTCTCCTCGTACAACAGCCGTCGTTCCGCAAAGGATATTGATCTTGACCACCACGCAGATGCCGACACAGGCACAGGACTATGAGCACATGATGGGCATGGTCACGGGCTTCTGGGTCACCCAGACCGTTCGAGCTGCCGCGGTGTACAACCTCGCCGACCACCTCGCGGCGGGGACCAACACCGCCGAAGAGATCGCCGAGGCGGAATCAACGGACCTCGACGCGACTCGCCGCCTGCTGCGCACGTGCGCCGCCCTGGGCCTGATGACCTCCGCGGACGGGCATCACTTCACGGGCACGTCCCTGCTCGGCACACTCCAGCAGGACGACCCCAACTCGCTGCGGTACTTCGCCATCTCGCAGTCTGCACCTGGCCACTGGCTGTCCTGGGGCATGTTCCCCGAGGCTGTCCGAACGGGCCGGCACCAGGTCACCGCAGCCCACGGAGATGCGGACATCTTCGACTACTTCTCCAAGCACCTCGACGAAGCATCCTTCTTCACCGAGTCCATGAGCAACCTGTCACGTGCCGCCGCTCTCGATATCGCCGCGGTGCTGGACACCAAGGGCGTCGGCCTCGCCCTCGATATCGGTGGAGCCGCCGGTGACCTCATCAGGGCCATGATGAGGGTCAACCCCGAGCTCAACGGCGGGGTCTTCGACCTGCCCCACATCGTCCCCGCTGCCGCGGAAGCCGCCAAGGCCGAGGGACTGGAGGGGCGTTTCACCACCGTCGGCGGAGACTTCTTCGAGTCGGTGCCGTCGGCGGACCTCTACGTGCTCAAGTACATCCTGCACGACTGGGACGACGACGCTTGCGTCCGCATCCTTCGGAACTGCCGGGAATCGCTGGCGAACGGCGGCCGTATCGCCGTTGTCGACCTTCTGGTCGGCGAGGCCGGGCAGCCTGGACTCGCCCCCCTGATGGACATGAACATGCTCGCCATGACGGGCGGCAGGGAACGTCAGATCGCCGAATTCGACACCCTGTTCACCGCGGCCGGCCTGCGGCGCGTCAAAGTCAGCTCCGCCGGAGCATTCGCCGTCATCGAGGCCGAGCCCACATCCTGACCTGATCGATTCACCACGCGAGAGGCTGATATCACCCCGGTGATATCGGGTTGGTCCTTGTCCGGGAGGCGGCCTTCGGCATTGTGCGGCGGCCCCCTCCCGGACCGTACAGCAACGTTCGTGGAGCCCTTCCGGCATAACGCCCGGTGTTCTCAGTGGCAGAAACGACCTGAATGATACGGTTTCAGCCATGCAGGTAGCAGTTGTCGTTTATGACGGAATCTTCGACTCTGGACTCGCAGCGATCCTTGACGTACTCAGCAACGCCAACGAACTGGGCGGACAGATCCACCAACCGCCGACCTGGAACGTGACGATGGTCGGCCCCGCCCCGTCCGTGCGGACCGGCGCCGGGCTCCTGGTGGCGCCCAGACCACTTGCGGATGCAGAGGCGGTGGACCTCCTGGTCGTCCCGGCGCCGGCCGGGAGCGACCCTTCGGCGCTGCTCGACCATGTCGGCGGCGATGAGTCTCTTTCCGTCCGCAACCTCATCGCGCGCACGCGTGACTGCGGCACGACCATCGCCTCGGCATGCGCGGGCTCCTTCCTCCTGGCCGAAGCAGGAGTTCTGGACGGACTGCGCGCCACGACGACCTGGTGGCTGTCACCGGCCTTCCGGGCCAGATACCCCCGGGTCGAGTTGGATCACAGCCAGATGGTCATCACATGCGAGGGCATCACCACCGCCGGCGCGGCGTTCGGGCATGTCGACCTCGCTCTGGCCATCGTCCGGGCAAGCAGCCCCGCGCTTGCCGACCTGGTTGCCCAGTACCTCGTGGTCGATGAACGCCCGTCACAGTCGGCGTACGCCATCCCCAGCGCGCTTGCGCAGAGCGACCCCACCGTCGCGGCCTTCGAACGCTGGGCCCGGGAGCATCTGGCCGAACCCATCAGCGTGCCCGACGCGGCCAAAGCCATCGGCGTCAGTGAGAGAACCCTGCAACGCGCGGTGCAGCGCACCGTCGGCAGCTCTCCCATCCGATTCGTCCAGGACCTGAGAATCGAACGCGCCTGTCACCTGCTGCGTACCACCGACATGTCCCTGGAGACCATCTCCCGGAAGGTCGGCTACGAACACCCCAACACCCTGCGGGTGCTCCTGCGCGAACGCACCGGCAAGACCACCTCGGCCCTGCGCAGCAAGTGATTCCCGCTGGTCCGAATGACGCCTCGTCGGCTTCTCGCCGCGGCCGGCCTTCCCGCAATGCCCGCCGGTGACCGCGACGTCAGCCTGTGCCGCGCCGTCACATCTCGCGCTTCCGCCGCGGTGTCCTGTCGTCGACCTGGTCAGGAGACGCAGGGCTCAGCGCGTCCCCCAGCGCCACGCGCGAGACGACCCCCAGTTTCTGGAAGACGTGTCGGAGATGCGCTCCGACGGTCCTGGGGGACAGACGCAGCTTCACGCCGATTTGCTTGTTGCTCAGCCCGGACGCGGCCAACTGGGCGACTTCGTGTTCCCGCGGCGTGAGCCCGGCCGGCCCCGCGATCTTGTCGCGCGACCTGCTCTCGCCGGTGGCCCGCAGCTCGTTGCGCGCTCTGGTGGCCCATGGTCGCGCACCCATGCGCTCGAAGGCCTCGAGAGCCGCGCCGAGTTGCACCCGGGAAGCAGAGACGGCCCGGGAACGCCGGAGGTGTTCGCCGTAGGCCAACTGCACGCGAGCCAGTTCGAAGCCCCAACGCTCTGCTCCGGGAACGGCAAGTGCTTCCTCGAACAGCACGGCGGCCACGTCACCGGAGGCGGCGATGGCCGCGGCGCCTGCCGCGAGTAGCGCGAGACGTGGCGACAGGGCGGCGACGCCGGCTTCGCGCATGGCCGTGACGTGGGCGTCCGCCTCGGCCTGGCGGCTGCTTCTGACGGCGGCCTCGACCAGATCCATGGGAACGTGCAGGGCAAAGGGCGAGTCGGACGCGAACACACCTGGCGGACTGACAGCGGTCGCGTGCCGATAGGCCTCCTCGTAGTCACCGCTGCCCAGAGCAATCAGAGTCCGGACGCGATGTGCATACATCCGGGCCAACCGGATGCCACGCGCTCTCCCCCAGGCTGTGATGTCGTCGACCACCGTGCCGGCTGCCTCGAAGTCGCCCCGCCCAGCAGCCAGAAGAGCCTGCGCAAAGCGCCCCGGCAACGTCAGGAGCCCATACCCACGGGCATCACAAAGTTGCAGCCCCTCTTCGAGGAGCTCCTCCGCCTCGTCCCACGTACCGGTCATGAAGTCGTCGAATCCCAGCAGCAGCAGAGCGTTGATGGCCGAGGCGACGGCACCCCCCTGCCGTCCATCGCGGACTACACGCCACAGCGCGTCGCGAAGGCCCGACATGCGGTCCACGAACACACCGGCGGTCGCCAGCCACACGATCCGGCCGGGGTCGACCTCGTGACCGCTTTCTTCGATCAGGCGGTCGAGTTGTTCAAGCACGGCGGCCCCGGCCTGGACGGGGTCGCGCAGCGTACTGCCGCACAGGGATACAAGGGTGTCGGAAGCGGTGGCCTCGACGGCCTTGTCGAAGAAGTCCCACAATTCAGCTCGCCCACCGAAGAAGCACACCATGAGCAAGGTGCCCAAAACCTCGTTCAGGACCCGCTCGTCAGTGCCGTCCCGGGACGGGAAGTCGTCCATGGCCCCGACCAGCAGACGGTGGGCGGTGTCGACATCGCCCTCACCGCTGAGAAGCATGTACGAAGCTGCGACCGCGGCGTGCAACGGCTTGTCGTGGGCGGGATCGGCTTCGTGGGCGGCGGCCAGCAACTGTGGAGCAGCGCGCAGTTCGCCGGTCACTTGCGCGCCCAGGTACGCCGCCTCGGCCAGCCGACGGCTTCGGTCGCTGCCACGCGGGCTGAGCTCGGCCGATCGCAGCAGCGCGGCGACAGCGCCCACCGCGTCGCCTCTTTGCATGCTGCGTCGGACGACATCGGCAAGCAGGACGGCAACCTGCGTATCGGGCTCGATCGTCGCCTCTGCCAGGTGCCACGCCCGCCGCTCGGGCTGATCCGCCAGCAATTGCGCCAACGCCTGGTGAGCCGCGCGGAGTTCACTGCTCGTCGACTGCTTCACCACCACGGAACGGATCAGGGGGTGGGCGAACACGATGCGACCGGCGTTCTCGTCGACCTGAATCAGCCCGGCCTGCTCGGCAGGAGTGATATCGCCGTCGCAGTGGCGGCCGGGAACCGGGGACCGCAGAATGCGTGGATCGCCGGTGGTGTCCAAGGCCGAGCGCAACAAGAGGTGACGGGTGGGAGCAGGGAGCTCGCCCACTCGGGACGCGAACAGGGTCCGGAGCGATCGGGCGGGAGCCACCACGGCCGGGGCCATCCCCTGGACGAAGTGCAGGCCGCTCTCCTCGCTCCCGAGCTCCAGCAGTGCCAGCGCGTTGCCCTGCGCCTCCGCCACGAGCCGCGCGCAGACCCGGGGGGCCAACGTGGGGAACCGGCTCCGCAGCAGGTCCGTCGCCGCCTCGTCATCGAGAGGGTGCACTTCGTGCTCAGTGACCCCGGGGTGTTCGACGTGGCTGCCGGTCGGACGCGACGCCACGATGAGACCGCAGCGAGTGCCGGAGACCCGCTGGGAGACGGACTCCAGAACGGCGGTACTGGCCCGATCGAACCAGTGCACATCATCCACGATCACGAGCACCGGCCGCTCCGCGGCGGCTCGGCGGAGCAGGGCGAGTACAGCCTCGGAGACATCCTCAGGAGCCGGGACCGGACTCGACCCGAACCCCAGCGCCGCCGACAGCACCTTGCGTGGTCCGGGGTCGAGCAGCCCGAACGCGCCGTCCAGCGGCAGAAGGATCTGATGGAGGCCGGCATAGGTGACATCGGCTTCGAAATCCACGCCGACCCCCCGCAAGACCTGCGTTCCCGCGTCTCTCGCCTTCTCCGCCGCGACTTCCAGAAGCACGGTCTTGCCCACACCTGCATCACCGGTCAGGACGAGTGCTCCTCCGCTGACCGCGGACTCGACGAGGAAAGAGCTGATGACCGCCAGTTCTTCGCTGCGTCCGACCAGGCCACCGGCCCCGGCTCGCCGCGGGCACCCAGGGTTGCTCAACGTACGTCTCCCTGAAACCGGACGAGAATGGAACATATGCAGGTCAGAGCGGATCCCTGATGTGAATCAAGGTTCGCCTACGAGGCTTGGCTGCGCACCGAAAAGGGACCGCAGGGCCACCGGTCAGCCGGCCACTCCCCTGCTCAGAGGACGATCTCGGCTACGCGCTGGATCTCATCGAGGTCGTCGTTGGTCGGGTTGAGGATCAGCTCGTCGGCACCGATCGCCTCGAACTCCTCGACTGTCGCCTTGACCGCGTCTGCTCCCCCGCTCACCGTAGATGTGATGAGCCCTGCGACATCGGCGCCCGCGGAGGAATAGTAGTCGTAGACATTCGCTCGGCCCCTCTCGGCATCAGCGATGGCGTAATAGGCGATGGCGACCAGGTACGGTGCGCCCTGACGCCCAGCTTCCTTCCAGGCCGCGCGTACGCCGTCGAATGCGCCCGCCACCATGCCGACCGGTAGCGAGGCCCCGATATACCCGCGCCCGGAACGCGCGACCCGGTCGTACGACGCCTGAACCATGCCTCCGAAGAGCACCGGTACCTCGCGGCTTCCCTCGGGGACGAGCGGGTTGTCGCAGCCGGCGGGAGTCTCGCCGCGCCACACGCTCTTGTAGGTTTCAATGTCCTGGTCCAGGCGCTTGCCGGTGCCGCGGGCGCCGAGACCTTCCACGACGAAGTCGTCGGAACGCCCGCCGAGGCCGAGGCCGAGGGTAAGCCGCCCGCCGGAAACGGCGTCGATACTCTGAATCTCCTTGGCCAGCAGCAGTGCGGGCCATACCGGGCCGAGCAAGACATTGCTGATGAGCCCGATCCTGTTCGTGGCACCTGCCGCAGCCGCCAGCGCGACGGTATCCATCACGCCAGGATAGGCGACGCGGCCGACACTACCCAGGGAAGAGAACCCCGCCTCCTCGGCACGCCGCGCCCACTCCGGGACAACTACAGCCTTCACATTGCGTATTTGGTTGGGAATTCCGATACCGATTTTCACGAACTGCACTCCTTGCAACGATGCTGGCCTCGATGTCACCGACTGATATTCGCTCTGCCACAGGCACACCCTCTGGTGGCTGAGACCCCGGCCGCCGGTGTGCGTGCGGTCAGGCGGGTATCTCGGCGGTGACCGTCAGGACCGCGCGGCCCAGAATGTGGCTCGTCATGGTGAAGCCGAGGTAGGCCGGGGTGGCGTCGGCGGGTACGCCGATCTGCTCGACGTCGAGGGCATGCACGACGATGACGTAACGGTGTCGGCCGTGCCCGGCCGGCGGGGCGGCACCGATGTAGCGTGCCGCGCGGGCGTCGTTGGGCAGTTGATAGGCGCCCTCGGGAAGGCCCGAGCCGGTCTCGTCGCCGGCGCCCTCGGACAGTTGGGCGACCGTGGCGGGGATGTCCGCCACCGCCCAGTGCCAGAAGCCGGAGCCGGTCGGGGCGTCCGGGTCGTACACCGTCACCGCATAGCTCTTCGTACCTTCGGGGGCGCCGCTCCACGACAACTGCGGAGAGATGTCCTTGCCGTCCGGGACGCCGAACAAGCCGGACATCTGCTCGGCGGGCCAGGCGTCCCCGTCGGACACCGTGGTGCTGGTAACGGTGAACCGGGGCACCTCGGGGAGGCGAGCGAACGGATCGTTGGTACTCACGGTGAATCCTTCCAGTGAACAGGGCCCCTCTCCAGGCGCCCATGGGCAACTCTGCACTCCGGGCGGGTCGAAATCACCGACCGGCTTCCTCCCTGCTGATAGCCCCTTCCTTCCACCACAGGTCGGCGGTCTGCTTCCGTGGAACCGGCGCGCTTCGCACACTCTGGACGCTGTTCCAGACCGTCACCGCGGTTGGCATGATCACCACTGCTCGGGCCTCAGCTATCTCCGAACGCATGCGGTCGAGCAGCGAATTCACGTCGCCGATGCTCCGGGTTGCCTCCACCGCCCAGGTGCCGGTACGGCAAGCCGCCATGGACAGGGCACGGTAGGTCTGAACGACGAGCGGGAGGATTGCGGCGTCTTCCGCGCCGCCCATCGGTGTCGTCGCCGAGAGCCCGGACGGGGGAAGCCCCGCCTCCTGGAACAGGGAGTACAGGCGCGCTCCCGCTCCCAGGTCGGTTCCATCGACCGTGAGCGCTTCGGCAATGGCCCGCAGAACGGCGCCGGCCAGCGGGGTTGCGGGTACGACCCGCAGCGGGTGGTTGTCGAAGTCCTGGAAGACGATGAGCCCGCCAGGTCGCACCAGCCGGGACAGGCGACGCAGCGCGGTGACGGGGTCGGGCAGATGTCCCAGGATCAGGCGCCCGATCACGGCGTCCACCGGTTCCTCGAGGGTGACGTCGGGCAGGGTCGCCTCCCGGAACGAGATGGCTCCCTCCCGCTCCCGGCCGGGTTCGGTGCCCCTGCGCGCAGCACGGGCGCGTGCCACCTCCAGTGCGGCCGGAGCCGCGTCGACCCCCGTGACCGCGCCCGTGGGCCCGACGATCGCGGCTGCCGCGAACGTCGCGTCCCCAGCACCGCAGCCGACGTCGAGCACCCGCATCCCGGAGCTGAGCCCCGCGAGACGCAGGGCCTGTGTGGTGATCGGATCGTACAAACGGGCCTGAAGCACGAGCCGATCCATCTCCGTGGGCGAGTGACCCAACAAGTAGGCGGACCCCTCCCCTTCTCCCGTAGCTGTCATCTGCCGTCACCTCGGACCGGGAGCGCCGGATCGATGGTGTTCGACTGACTGAAGAAGGTGTTCCATCCCTTGATGAGGGAGATCAGATCGCCGCAGTAGCTCCTCTCGGCCTTGATGTACGTCCCGCTCCCGGAACCGAAGGACCAGGCGACAGCGTTCATGTCCTCGATGTCGTAGGAAGGAGCCGTCTCGAAGAATCTGGAGAGACGGCCGCCGATCGTGGGGAAGCGTCCTTCGGGGAGCTTGAGGGCATAGAAGGCAACCCTCTCTGTCCAGCCGGTGGCCGGGGAAATGGTGACCGCGAACGTGTACGCGCCGCGGGACAGGAACGTGGCCATCTCCTTGAAGAGACGGTCGTCCGGCATGGCGGCGCCTGCCAGTGCGGTGAAGCGCGCGCACTGGGCTTCGCTGATGGGTCCGGGTGCCCTGAAGTAGAGGTTGACCGTCCCGCGGTGGTAGTCCACCGAGACATGGCGTACGTAGTCCAGTCCCAGCCGGTGAAAGGCGGGACCACGTTCCCGGATGAGCGACGGCACGCCGGTGACGCCGAGGACGTCGTCCAACGGTCGAGTGCCATTCAGGTACACCCAGGTTTTGGTCAGTCCGCGATCGGCGTCGAAGTCGCAGGACTGCTCCGGCGTTCCGTCGTAGAGCTCGCTCCAGGACTGTACGAGGTCCCCGAGGGCGTCGTCGGCCGCGATGAATCCCGCGCGTCTGGCCACGGTGACGGTGTCCATGGGGCGCCGGGCGTAGAAACGGTAGTTCAGGTCGTCGCCGGTCCGGTCAGTGGTACGCAACAGGACAGCTCCCTCGCTGAACGCCGGGCCGTACGCGTCCAGTACCGCGCGAGTCGTCGCGTAGGAGAAGGGTGCGTCGATCGCTTCCGCCGTAGTGCGGATGTCCTCCAGAAAACGCGACTGTGAGAACTCACAAGAGCGCACGGTGATCCTTCTTCCTGTGTGGCTTCAAGGGAGCCTCCTCGATCCAGCGGCCTGTCTGCCGTTTCCGATCCGTCCGTGCAGGCCACCGCGGCTGCGCGTCGCGTCTACGATCACCCTGGGGAGTGCTCGCTCGCACCCGTGGCACACCCTGGCCACTGCCCCGGGTCACCGGCTCGGCTCACGGGTGTCGAACCTGCGGCAGTCAGTGGCGTCGGCCAGGCCTGTCTCAGGCGAGGGGGCCCGAGGTCTGGCCGCGATCGCCGTCACCCTGCACGAGTCGCACGTCGCCTGCGCAGGCTACGAACGGTCGTTGTGAGAGCGGCGGCCCGTCGGCAGGGCGCACGAACGCACCCGACAGAGATGTCCACGAGCGTCGGGACGAACCAGTTCCTCGCCGCGGCCGGCGCGCTCACGCCGGACGGTTGCTGATCGGCGTCCGGCATGGCGCCGACCTGGTTCCGCGACGGCTTCCTCGGAGAAGTCTCCGGCCGTCGCCTTGGCCGCCGACCGTGCCGCCCGGGAGCGCGACCAGGGTCTTCCACGGGGGCGATCAGACGACGGGCGCAGCAGGGTCTGTGGCAGGCAGGTCACGACCCGCGAGACAGCCCCCGTGGCGCACGCGGCGTGCGAAGGACGATCCGCGCGACGGAGACGCTGAATGAATGAGATGTGCGATCGGTGCGGCCCATCGATGCCTGCGGCTTTCCGCGTGGCCCGAGACGGCGAGTTGTATCTCTGCGCGCACTGCACGACGCGGCTGTGGCATGCGCTCACCGGGCAGGGCTGGGCCATCTCCTCGGTCGGCGGGTCCTCCCGCCGCCCCGACAGGATCGGGGTTCTCGGCCGGTGAGAGCGAGAAGCGGCCTGATTGCCATCCTGTCCCGAGACGGAGCTGCCCTGTGAACTCCTCGCCCCTCCCCTCCTCCGTACGGCCCGTCCCCGTCCCGTCCGTCGCTCCGGCCAGACAGCGGCTGACGGATCATCTGCTCGGGCAGGTCGCCGCCGACGGTTCGGTGCGGGGCCGCTGCGCCAGCCGGGTGCTCGAATCGGCGCTGGTCCACGCCCTGCTCCGCGATTCCGGCCACTGTCCGGAGCAGCGGGAGGAGATCGCCCGCTACCTGCGCCGCCATCCGGGAGCTCGGGGAACCCTCGACAGGGTCCTGTCGAACGCGGCCCTGCGCCTCGGACCGGAGGCGGAGAACGGATGGGCCCTGTCCTGGCTCGACGGCTTCGAGCACTTCACCGCACCCCGCAAGCGGCTGATGTTCGAGACTGTTCTCGCCGCGCTCGGTGTCCTGCCCTACGACCATGACGTGGATCCGGACGCCATCGAGTACCGCGGCTTCGCCTCCTGGGTCGACCTCTCGCTGTGCTCGGTGCGGGCCTTGCACCTGGCCGCCCGAGGCGGGGGCGCACCGGTGGAGCAGGCTTTCCTCGAAGAGCGCCTGGAACGCGGCAGCACACAGCACGTCTGGGAGCGCAACGTGCTCGCCCATGTGCTGGCGCTGACTGCGCTGCACCGTCTGACGCCCGGTCACCGGCTGGTGCGGGAGGGCCTCGCCGCGGTCCTCGGCTGCCAGAATCCCGATGGCGGCATCCCCTTCATCACCGGCTTGGAGATCTTCTGCACGGCGACCGCGGGACTCGCTCTGATGCGTTCCCACGCCGACGCCACGCCGCGTCCGACGGCACTGGGCGACTACCTCGCGGCACGTCAACAGGCCGACGGAGGCTGGGCCTACGCCGAGGGCGTACGGCAGACCGACGTCGACGACACCGCGTACTGCCTCCAGTTCCTGCAGGCCCTGGCGCCCCAGCGCTATGCCGGGCAGATCGAGGCGGGCACCCGGTACCTGCTCCGCATCGCCAACCATGACGGCGGATTCCCCACGTTCATCCGCGGTCACGCCTCGGAGACCGCGATGACGGCCGGCGCGCTGACCGCACTTGCTCCGCGCTGGGAGGGCCATTCCGGCCTGGCACAGGCTTCGCTGGAGTACCTGCTCATGTCCCAGCGGCCCGATGGCACCTTCGAACGCAGCTGGAGTCTGAGCGAGGCCAATGCCGTCTTCCGTACCCTGGAAGCTCTTCACCACGCCGAACCACGGCAGTCGGCACCCCTGCGCACGCGGATCAGCCGGGCCACCGCACTCGCGCTGGGCCACCTGATGACCGCGCAGAACTCCGACGGCGGCTGGGGCCAGCGCGCCTCGGATCCCAGCGACCCGATCAGCACCTCGTACGCCCTGCTCGCCACCCGGAGGTGGCAGCGCACCCCCGCTCATCGCCAGGGGATCGGCTACCTCCTCACCCAGCAGCGCGACGACGGCGGGTTCTCCTCCCGGCCGGACCAGGCCGCGCCCCGGCCACTGCCCTACGACGTGCCGGTCCTTGCTGACATCTGCGCCCTGTGGGCGCTCAGCCACCACACCGTGGAAGGGGAGCAATGACGGGTGGAGACCGCCGGAGCCGCAGCCTTGAGCCGCGCGGACTCGCCTTCATTCCCTGTGTGTCTGCACGGGCCGTGAGATCGACTCGGCGGCGCTCCGAGGTCGCGTCGGACCGGCAGGCCGGAGATCCTGGCCGGTGGCCTGGCCCGCACGCTCAGGGGTGTTCAGCGCGAAGCGCAGTTGCCTACGCGAGGTGATGCCGAGCTTTGTGAACACCTTGCTCAGATGCCACTCCACCGTGCGCGGACTGATGAACAGCTGGACGCTGATCTCCGGGTTGGAGAGCCCGTCGCAGGCGAGCCTGGCGATCTGGCCTTCCTGGGCCGTGAGCCGGTTCGCCGTGTCCACCGTGCGCTTGCGTACGGTCTCGCCTGTGGCGAGAAGTTCGCGTCTGGCGCGTTCGGCGAACCCTTCCATGCCCATGGCGGTCATCATCTCGTAGGCGGTGCGCAGTTGCTCGCGCGCATCCATGCGGCGGTTCTCCCGCCGTAGCCACTCGCCGTAGAGCAGACGCGCACGAGCCTGTTCCACACGTACGCGGGTGCGGCCGAGCCGCTCGACGGCTTCCTGATAGAACGGCTCCGCCGCATCGCCCTTGCTGAGCAGCGCCCGCGAGCGAGCCTCAATTCCCAGCGCCCAGTCGGTGCCACTGGCCCGGGCCGCCTCGGCAAGGTGCCTGAGCGCACTCGTCGCGCGTTCCGGCACTCCGATCCGGGCGGCTGCTTCCACCAGCTCCACCCGCAACCACGAGGAAATACCGATGTCGTGCGGGTACGAGATGCCCCGTTCCGCTGCCGCCAGAGCCCGGTCATAGCTACCGAGGCCGTTGCAGAGCACAGCCTCGGCCCACTCCGTGAGCGTGATCCCGATTCCCTCGCCGTCCACCGCCGCTTGCTCGGCCACGGTGTTGATCAGCGCGAAGGTCTCGTCCTCACGCCCCCGGATGGCGGAAAGGCACAGGGCGCCGAACGGCGCGACGTTGCTCCCCGCCGTCTCCGTCTCAGCCTGTTCCTCCTCGCTCAGCGCGGCCGCCGCGTTGAGGTCGCCGGCGACGAGCAGCGCACAGGACCGCATGCCAAGAGCCGATGGGAGCTCGCTGAACGCGCCCGTGTCACGTGCGAGCCCGACGTATCGCCGGGTCAGTCTGTCCCAGGCACAGTCGTCCCAGAGATGCAGGGCGGTCACGCAGGCCTGCCACAGCCTGCGCAGCTCTTCGTCCGTGGACATACCGTGGCCGAAGACGTTCAGCGCCCGCCGGAGAATGGGGGCGCCGACCTCGTACCCCTGTGTGAAGTGGGTGGCGAGGCCGTCCAGGAGCAGATCGGGCGCTGACGGGCGGGAGGTACGCAGCACATCGCGCGCCGCTTGCGACACCTCTGGTGCGGACCCGCCCGCACGGGCGAGACGGCCTGCGATCAGCGCGGCGGTCAGCGCGTCAAGATAGGTCGCGCGGGCGAGGTCGGCGTCGCTCGGCTCGAACTTCCGCGCAGCTCTGAGCAGCACCAGTGGCGCGTCGCCGCCCCGGTTCGAAGCGAACGCGAGCCGAGCCCGCAGCTGGGAGACCCGGGCACGCTGGAGCTGGTCCGCGGAGTCCGCCTCCGCCATGGCCAACAGCTCCGAGGCCGGGGCGTAGGCGCCCGCGAGGATCTTGGACTGAGCCGCGGCGAGCGCTCGTTCGACCCGACGCGCCGGATCAGGCGTCAACGTCGCGGCGCGCTCCAGGAGCGCGCCCGCGGCGGCCAGGCCGCCGCGGGCCTGCGCCCAGCCGGCCGAGTGTTCCAGTTCGGCAGCGACATCCTCGTGCGGCATCGCGGTCGCCTGAGCTCGGTGCCAGGCACGTCGGTCGGGTGCGGTGCGCTGGTCGGTCGCCTCCGCCAGGGCCCGGTGAGCCTCCTGTCTGTCACGGAGCGGCGCCGTCCGATAGGCGGCCGAGCGCACTGATGGATGCCGGAAGCGGACTTGGGTGCCGAACGTGAGCAGGCCGGCCTCGGCCGCGGGCATCGCGGCGTCGGCCGGGATGCCCAGCCGGGTGGCCGCGCGCCACACCAGTGCCGGGTCACCTGCCGGGTCGGCGGCCGCGGTCAGGAGCAGACGCCGGGTCTGTGCCGGGAGGCACTCGACCCGCCGATGGAAGCTGCGCTCGATCTGGCTGGAGGGCGGTGGTACGTCCAGTGTCTGGTACCCGCTGGCGAGTTCCGCGGTGAGTCCGCGGGACAGCTCCAGCAGCGCGCGCGGGTTTCCGCGCACCTCGGCCAGGAACCGCTCGCGCACCTGGCCGTCCATCGGCCATCGGACCAGCGAGCTCAGCAACTGCCGTGCGTCGGCGTCCCGCAGACCGCCGACCACGAACACCGGCAGCCCATGGAACTCCGGGCCCGGCTCGCGAGCGACGAAAACCATGAGTACGGGTTCTGTCCGCAACCGGCGAGCGGCGAAGGCCAGCGACTGAGCCGAGGCCTCGTCCAGCCACTGCGCGTCGTCCACCACGCACGCGAGCGGGCACTCGCCGGCCGCCCGGGACAACAGGCCCAGTACGGCCAGACCTACCAGGAGACGGTCTGGCGCGGGCCCTGTCCGCAGGCCGAACACGGTCTCGAGCGCCTCACGTTGTGGGGCCGGGAGACGGTCGACGTGCGGGAGGAACGGTCCGCACAACTGGTGCAAGGCGGCGAAACCGAGCTCGATCTCCGACTGTACGCCCGCCGCCCGTACGACCCTGAAGTCCCGTGCCGCGGAACGCACCGCGTGGTTGAGCAACGCCGTCTTTCCGACACCGGCCTCGCCTCGTACCACCAGCGCCGCGCCGCGTCCCCCACGCACGTCCTCGATCACTCCGCCCAGCAGTGCGTACTCCCGGAGCCGCCCGCGCAATTCGCGGGGCGAATCGATCAGCCGGCCGGATGCCCCGTCCTCGGGTTTCGCCAAGCTGTCGAGTGACATGAGTACTCCGTACGTTGCTGGGACGGGACGCAACCCCCTTCTGCTCCGGCGTACCGGCCAGGACGGGCCAGGTTGCCGGGGAGGAAGTCCAGGCCCGGAGACGTTGAGGTCAGCAGGACGACAGACATGCGGAAAGCGAGGTCGGGACGCTTTCCGCACAGTCGTCCGCGCTTTACTGGTGTGGTGAGTGTTTGATCTTTGCCATGGCGTTCCCGTCGAACCAGGCAGCCGAGCGCAGCGTGGCCATCCACTGCTCCTGCTGCGCAGGAGTCAGCCTGTCGATGAACAGCACACCGTCCAGGTGATCGGCCTCGTGCTGGATACAGCGGGCCAGCAGCCCGTCCCCGACGACCTGAACCGGGTCGCCCCGCCTGGTGAAGCCCTTCGCCACGACGTTCATCCGACGCCTGGTATCCAGGTAGACGCCGGGGACGGACAGACAGCCCTCTGCGCCGTCCTGTTCCTTCTCGTCCGGGAAGTCCAGGACGGGATTGACCAGGTGGTCCAAACTACCGCGGGACAATTTGGGGTTCCAGACGAACACACGGAGCCCGACGCCCAGCTGGGGCGCGGCAAGCCCGGCCCCTCCGCTGTCGCTCAGCGTCTCGCGCAGGTCGCCGACCAATGTGTGCAACTCACCGTCGAAGTCTGTCACCGGCTTGGCCGGCTCCCGCAGCACCGGGTCACCGAGTGACCTGATCGGTACAACCGTCATATGAACCTTTTTCTTGTCGATCGGACACCAGCTGCGCTCGGGGGTACTGCAAGCCCCGATACCCCGCGACAGCGAAGGCGCTCTCCCAGACCGGCCTTCAGGTCATCGCTCCTCGTGCAAGGACCCCCGGCTGCCCGGCGCGCAATGAATCTACGGCGACCGCCCGTGACCACATCAGCAACAGAAACGACAAAGGAGATAGCGTTCCCGCCATGCGAGCACCAGACGTCGTCACCTGCGAGCGGGAACGTGTGTTCAGCTTGCAAGCGGGCAGCTGAGGGCTGTATCCGTCATTTGACTACATGATCGCGGTCCAGGTCCGGCGCGTCCCCGGTCGCAGCTTCTGGTCGGCCAACCTGTGCGGCGTGATCGACGTCGAGGACTGCTCGGGCGAACGCTTCGGGCGCTTCCTGTGGCACGTTGCGCCCGATGCCCTTGAGCGTCCGGTGGTCATAGGGGCCCGTGAACTTGGCCCGGTACGCCGTGCGATGTCGGGCGCTGCCGCGAGGCGTGCCTCGACACCGTCGTAGCGGGGGTCGCCCTGGGCAAGTCCCAGCCGCCAGCGGTCGTTGTGAATGACGTTGCGCCAGATGAGCTTCGCGAAGTCGTGCCGGTACCCCGCCATGCCAGACGACGTTCCAGGCAGTAGGCCGCGACCCCGTGCGGGGGCGCGGCCTCGGTGCGCTACGGGTGCGGAACGGGCCTCAGCCCGTCTTCTCGCCGGCGAGATCCAGGACGGCTCGGTACGCGAAAGCGAGGCTGCTGCCGATCGGGGTCCCGGCGCCCGGGTACACCCGTCCCGACATGGCCGCCGCCGTGTTCCCCGCGGCGTAGAGACCGGCGATCGCGCCGCCGTCGGGGCGCAGGACGCGCGCGTTCTCGTCCGTCTTCAGGCCACCCTTGGTGCCGATGTCGGAGAGGACGATGGTCGCGGCGTAGAACGGCGCCGTGTCGAGGGGCGGCAGCAGCGGATGGGCGGAGTCCGGTGACGCCGGCGCCGGATAGTTCATCACGGGCCCGGCCGGGAAGCCCACGATGTGCTGGTACATCTGGTCCCATGGGGTCTCGCCGCGGTGGAACCGCTCGTCCACACCGGTGGCGGAGTAGCCGTTGTACTCCTCGACGGTCTTCGTCAGAGCCTCGTACGGCACCCCGATCAGCTCCGCCAGTTCCTCCAGGGTGTCCGCCTTCTTCAGCGCGCCCGACTCCAGCCACGCCGGGTCCGGCGGCCGGCTGGGGTCCCCGCCGATGCTGTCGCGGTCGAGCTGGCGCTGGTCGAACACCCAGTGGCAGGGGACGTGGGAGACACCGCTGGTCGAATGCAGGCGGACCAGTTCGTGGCCGGCCTGGTCGTAGGGGCGGGTCTCGTTCACGAAGCGCTCGCCGGCACCGTTGACCCAGATGCCGCCGCGGGTTCCGGTGTGGAACACCGGCAGTCCGTCGGGCTGGACGAGACCCGGTACGAACCATGCCTCGTCGAGGAGGTCGGTGGCGGCGCCCACCGCGATGCCGGCCTGGAGGGCGTCGCCGGTGTTGCCGGGGCAGCCGTTCGACCACGTGCCGTCCAGCGGCACCGCGTGGTACTTCTTGCGGAGTTCCCCGTTGCGTTCGAAGCCTCCGGCCGCGAGAAGCACCCCGCGTTCGGCGCGGAAGGTGATCCGCTCGCCCCCACTCGTCGTCGCCGTGACACCGACGACCCTGTCGTCCTCCAGCAGCAGGCTCTCCAGACGGGTGTTGATCCGTAGCTCCCCGTTGCCGGTCTCCAGGAAAGCCGTCAGGGCTCGGCCGATGAGTGCCCGGCCGCCCGTGAACACCGCGGGGCGCTCCACCCCCCAGCGTTCGGTTGGTATCGAGTCCCGTACCAGCTCGGCTCGTTCGCCCAGCTCGGCTACGGCTATGTCCGGCGGGAAGACGGTCCGCCCCGCGGGTGATGAGCCCGGTACCCCCGCGAAGTAGTCGGGTACAGGCCCGTAGACGAACGACTGGAACCAGGGGTTCTGCTCCAGTTCGTCGATCAGCTTCCGGCCGGCGTCCAGATAGGCGTCCTGCAGATGCTCCCTGGTGTCGTCCGCCACCACACCGCGCAGGTAGGTCCTGGCGTCCTCGCTGCCCTCCTCGACACCGGCCCGCAGCAGGGGCGCCGACTCCGGGAACCAGAGCCCCGCACCGGAGTAGGCGGTCGTTCCGCCGACCCGGTCCGTCTTCTCGATCACGAGCGTGCGCAGGCCTCGCGACGCCGCGACATAGGCCCCGACCAGACCACCTCCTCCCGATCCCACGACGACGACGTCGTAGCTCTCCCCACCGGCCATCACTGTCCTCCTCGTCTCAGGCTCTCGCGCCCGGCTCACCTGCGCCGAGGACGACGTCCTGGAGCTCCGGCGCCCGTCCCTGGCCGGACGCCCATGGCCCCCGGCCGGGCGACCGCAACCTCAGTGTGTTGTCGGCCTCAGGCACGCAGGTGGCGCGATTCCGGTGACCGGTACGGAATGTGCGGGACGCGGTGGCGTCAGCGGTTGGTGCGCCCGAGGTCCACCGGCAGTTGGATGCCGCTGACGTGACGTGCCTCGTCGGAGGCGATCCAGGCAACGGCCGCGGCGATGTCCTCGGCCTGGCTGACGCCGTCGGGGAGGACGCCCTGGAAGAAGGCGCTCAGTTGCGGGTCGTTCTCCAGGATCGGCCGGATCCCGGGGACGAGTTTGGTGTCGACCCCGTGGGGATGCACGGAGTTCACCCGGATCCGGTGGTCCCCCAGTTCGTTCGCCAGGGTCTTGGCCAGTCCGGTGACACCGTGCTTGGCCGCCACGTAGTCGGCGAGCAGCGGCAGCCCGCGCAGTCCGGCGACCGAGCTGGTGAAGACGATCGCGCCGCCGGTTCCCTGCTCGATCATCAGCGGGACGGCGGCCTTCACGGTGTGGAAGGCTCCGGTGAGGTTGATGTCGAGCGTCGCGTTCCAGTGCTCCAGCTCGATCTCCCAGGTGCGGGCGAACGTCGTCATACCGGCGTTGGCCACCACGACGTCCAGGCGGCCGAGTTCGCGGACGCTCTCCTCCAGGGCCGCCCGTACGGCGGGGAAGTCGCGTACGTCGGCCTTGTGGGTGAGGATGCGCCGGCCGAGCTTCTCGACGAGCCGGGCGGTTTCGGCGAGGTCCTCGGGCGTCGCCCCCGGGTACGTGGTGGTGGGGAGGTCCTCGCAGATGTCCAGCGCGATGATGTCCGCGCCCTCCGCGGCGAAGCGCACCGCCTCGGCCCGTCCCTGCCCGCGGGCCGCTCCGGTGATGAAGACGACCTTGCCCTGGAAGCGGTGCGCGTTCGGTGCGTTCGGCACGGGTGCCTCGGGAACGGTGCCGGTCATCGTGCACTCCTCTCGTCCTCGGCGGGCTTCGCAACGGTGGCCTCGGGGCTCGGCTTCGGCGCGGGGGTGAGGCTCAGCTCCTCGAACTCACCCCGGTGCCGCCACTCCTCCAGCATGGTGAAGTACGCCGTGGAGGTGCCCGGGTAGTTGACGTTCTTCCGGGGGCGGCCGTCGGGATCCCCCTCGTTGTTCCAGCGGCCCGGCGTGCAGTCCTTCAGGAAGCCGCCCGCGCCGAGGAGCGCCAGGCCGGAGCCCTCCGTCACCTGCCGGACATACGCCTCCTCGCCCTGCCTTGTGACGTCCGCGATCACCCCCCGTCGCTCGAACTCCGCGACCAGGAAGGCGACATGCTGCGCGGTCTCGTCCAGGGTGTGGCAGAAGTTCACCGCGGCGGTGCCCTGCGTGTAGTTCGGCGGCAGGAGGAAGAAGTTGGGGAAGCCGCTCGACATCACGCCGTGCAGGGTCTCCGGGCCGTCCTCCCACTTCCGGGAGAGGGTGCGGCCGTCGCGGCCGGTGACGTCGAATCCCACCCGGTCGACGTATGCGGAGTCCTGGTCGAAGCCGGTCGCCAGGATGATGCAGTCGAGCGGGTACTCGACCTCGCCGACCACGACTCCCCGCGGGGTGATCCGCCGGACGCCCTCGCCCTGGGTGTCGACGAGTTCGACGTTCGGCCGGTTGAAGGCCGGCAGGTACTCGTCGTGGAAGCAGGGCCGTTTGCACTGGTAGCGGTAGTAGGGCTTGAGCGCCTCCGCGGTCGCCGGATCCCGCACCACCTCGTCGATCCTGGCCCGGATGTGCTCCATGTGCTCCAGGTCGGTCAGTTCACGCTGCTCCGCGAGTTCCTGGGGACTCAGGGCGCCGTGTTCGTCGCCGCTGAGCATCGCGTGGTAGAAGACGGTCCAGCCGTCCCTCACCAGGTCCTCGGTGATCGGCTCGCCGTTGGTGACCGCGGTGAAGTTCTGCCGCCGCCGCTTCTGCCAGCCCGGCTCCAGGGAACGCGCCCACGCGTAGTCCGTCTCCCTGTTGTCCCGGACGGCGACCGTGGAGGGGGTGCGCTGGAACACGTAGAGCCGCTGGGCCGATTCGGCGAGCGGGGCCACGATCTGGACCGCGGTGGCGCCGGTGCCGATGACGCCGACCTTCTTGTCACCGAGTCCGGTGAGCGGGCTGGAGCTGTCGCCGCCGGTGTAGTCGTAGTCCCATCGCGAGGTGTGGAACAGCTCGCCCTCGAAGCCGTCGATCCCTTCGATCGCCGGCAGCTTGAGCGAGGTGAAGGAGCCGTGCGCCACCACCACGTACCGGGCCTGGAACTCGTCGCCGCGATCGGTGCGCACGCTCCATCTGGCGCTCTGCTCCTGCCACTTCATCCCCGTCACCGAGGTGTGGAAGAGCGCGTGGTCGTAGATCTCGAAGTGCCTGGCCAGCCGCTGGGCGTGGGCGAGGATCTCGGGGCCGTACGAGTAGCGGCGCCGGGGTATGTAGTCCAGTTCCTCCAGCATCGGCAGATACACGTACGACTCGACGTCGCACATCGCGCCCGGATACCGGTTCCAGTACCAGACGCCCCCGACGTCTCCGCCCTTCTCGACGATGCGGATGCGTTCGACTCCGGCCTTGCGCAGATGTGCCGCGGCGAGCAGACCGCCGAATCCGCCTCCCACCACCATCACGTCGACCGTGTCGTGCAGCGGCTCACGCGGCACCACATCCGTGAAGGGGTCCGCCACCAGCTCCTCGCGTCCCGAGAGGTCCAGGATCTCCCGGCGCGAGGGGTCCAGGCGCTTGTCCCGCTCGGCTCGGTACTTGGCGCGCGCCCGATCCAGATCCGTGGGCGCGGCCGAGGTGTACGTCATCCCTGTTTCTCCGTCCTGGGGCCTCCGACCAACGAAGCGATTTTAGAAGAACAGTTAAATCATGTGAAGGTATCCAACACTTGAATCAGCTAACTCAATGCTACAATTCATACCCTGAGCTGAGCAGCGCGCGACACTGCGGGAGGATCGGCGCACATGACTGAGTTCGGCATGCCCTGGCCCGGTGCGGAGGTCGGCCCGGAGGCCGAGGCCGCGGGCGTCGCGGCCTTCTGCACCGGCGAGTTCGCGGACCACGACGCGTATGTCACGGTCGCCGGGATGGTCGCGTCGACCCGCAGGGCTCTCGTCGGTCCGGCGATCGCGTACGGGTTCTCGCGTACGCCGTTCGCCCATGCGACGGCGATCCGAGACCTGTGGAGGCAGGCACCCGGACGCGTCTTCGCGGGCCTGGGCTCGGGGGCGTTCGCCATCAACCGCGACTGGTGCGGTGTGGCCGCGGACCGCCCGGTGGCCCGGATGACCGAGCTGGTGACGGCCGTACGAGCGTGGCTGCACGCCGAGAACGGGCAACGCATCGCTCTCGAGGGCGAGTTCTACCGGATCGACGCGCGAGTGAAGGCCCCGGTACTGGGCCGGATCGACGTACCGATCCTGCTGGCCGGGTTCCAGCGCCGGATGGCGACCGCCGCCGGCCGCACCGCCGACGGGATCATCGGCCACGGACTCTTCACGGACGACTGGTGGGACGGCGTCGTCCGTCCGGCCGTCGAGGCCGGCGCGCGCGAGAGCGGACACGACCGCGGACACGACCGGCGGCCGCTGGAGCACGGCTGGCTGCTGACCGCGATCGACGACGACGATCCCGAGCGCGCCGTCACCGACATGCGCCGCATGATCGCCTTCTACCTGACCGTACGCACCTACGACGCGTTCGCCGCACACCACGGCTGGACCTCCCAGGTCGAGAAGATCAGGGAGGCGTTCGCCGACGGACGGTTCGACGACATGGCGCGGGCCGTGACGGACGACATGGTCGACGCCATCGCGTTGTGCGGGAGCACCGCCGACGCGGCGGCCGCCCTCCGCCGGCGCCGGGCATCGATCGCCCGGGACGTCGCCTACTTCGCGCCGCCGTCGTTCATGGTCGGCGAGCGCCGCCGGCAGGCCTACGCACGGTCGAGTCTGGCGCTGATGGACACACTCGACGCCGCCGAAGCGCCCTGAGAGGGCCGCCACCCGCAGACATCGCGCACCCCGTCGGAAACCCCCGGCACGCTCATCCCACGACTCCTACGACAGAGGAGACCGGCCATGCCGCACGCCCAGGACGTCGTCAACGAAGTGCTCGAACTGCTGGAACCGATGGTCGCTCCCGACGGCGGTTCCATCCGGCTCGCGGAGTTCGCTCCCGAGCAGTCCCGTCTGACGGTCGACTACTCCCGAGGCCACAACGACGCCTGCGCCACCTGTGTGCTCGACGGCGAGTCGCTCAAGGCGTTCATCGAGGAGGGGCTCCAGACCCGCGGCATCGAACTGGCCGAGGTCACCGTGCGCGAGCCGGACCCGGCCGGCTGAGGCCGCTCCCTCAGCCGGCCACACAGCGGAGCGGGCGGCGGGTCCTGGGACTCGCCGCCCGCTCCGCGTGCGCGGGACCGCCGCTACCAGCCGACGAGCCGGTCCAGTACCAGCGCAGTCGTGGAGAAGTAGTCGCCGTAGCCGCCGCGGAAGAACAGCAGCGGTGTCTTGGCCGACTCGGCGCGCAGGGCATGGACCCGCCCCACGGCCAGACAGTGGTCGCCGATCTCGACGACCTCCGCGAGCTCGCAGTCGATCCAGGCGACCACACCGTCGAGTACGGGATTCCCCAACGGCGAGAGCCGCCAGGGGACGCCGTCGAAGCGGTCGGCACTCCTGCTCGCCATCGACCGGCACAGGACCTCCTGGTCGGCCGCCAGTGCGTTGACGCAGTACCGGCCGGCCGCCCGGATCCTGGGGAACGTCCCGGAGGAGCGGTCCGCCAGAAAGGCCACCAGGGGCGGATCGAGGGAGACCGACGTGAACGATCCGACGATCATCCCCTCGGGCCGCCCTCCGGGCACTCCCGCCGTGATGGCCACCACGCTCGTGGGGAAGTTCCCCAGCACCTGGCGGAAGTGGGCCTTGTCGTGCGGGGAGTCCGGCTGGCCGGGGGAAGAGGCGTCTGTTCCGCTCTCACTCTGCATGCGTTCTCTCCTCCTCGCCCACGGCGCCGGAATTCAGATCAGCACCCGCAGTTGCGGAGGCAGTTCGAGACCCATCTGGGCCAGGGAGTTGGCGTGGTAGGCCGCACCCGGGACGTGGATCATGTGGGCCAGGCCGACGTGCGCGTCCCGCCAGTAGCGCTGCAGCGGGTTGTCACGCCGGATGACGTTGCCGCCGGACCTCGCGAAGATCTCGTCGAGGGCCGACACCGCCCGCCAGGCGCAACGCACCTGGTTGCGCCGGACCCTGGAGCGCTCCTCGACGGACACCGGCTCTCCGGCCGCGACCTGGTCGTACACCTGGCTGATCCCGTCGATCAGCTGCACACGGGAGGCAGCGATCTCCGCGGCGGCCTCGCCCGCCGAGTAGAGCACGTACGGGTCGTCGCGCACCTGCACACCGGTCACCGCGACCCGGTCGCGCTGCTGGGCCAGATGGACGTCGAGGGCTCCCTCGCAGATGCCGATGACGGCCGAGGTGATCCCGAGCGGGAACATCGAGGTGAACGGCAGCCGGTAGAGGGCTTCGGTGACGCCGTTGCCCGCCGCCGCCTCCCCGGCCGACACCTCGTCCTGGTTGACGGTCCGGTAGGCGGGGATGAACGCGCCGTCGACGACGACGTCCTTGCTGCCGGTGCCGGACAGTCCGATGACGTCCCAGGTGTCGTCGACGATCTCGTACGACGGCCTGGGCAGGATCACGTGCAGGACGCTCGGCGGCGAGGCCGGCCTGCCCTTGCCGTCCCCGACGAGCGCGCCGAGGAACACCCAGTCGCAGTGATCGGTCCCCGACGAGAAGGGCCAGCGCCCGGAGAGGACGTAGCCGTCGTCCACCGGCTCGGCGATCCCGTTCGGCATGTAGGGGGAGGCGATCCAGGTGTCCTGGTTCTCACCCCAGATCTCCTGGGCGACCCGCGGGTCCATCTGGGCGACTTCCCAGGGGTGGACCCCCACGACCCCGCACACCCAGCCGGCGGCACCGTCGTGCCGGGCCGCGGCCATCACGGCTTCGGCGAAGTCGCGGGGGTGGGCCGCGTAGCCGCCGAACTTGGTCGGCTGGAGCAGCCGCAGCACACCGGCGGACCGCAGGAGACTCACGGTCTCGTCGCTCAGCTTGCCCAACTTCTCGTTCCCGACGGCCAGTTGCGCCAGCTTGGGACCGTACTGCTCTACTCTCTCGACGACTTCATGCGCCATGCCCCGCACCTTCCGCTTCCGATGTCTTCCGGGTGAGGAACTCCAGCACCACTCGTTCGAACTCGGTCTTGCGCTCCACCTGCACCCAGTGACCGCAGCGGGCGAAGGTGTGCAGCTCGACCTCCGGCAGCCACCGGGTGGCGAAGTGCGCCTGGTCGTAGGGGAGCATGCGGTCGTCGCGCCCCCACAGCAGCAGGGTCGGGGTGGTGAAGGACGCCGCCTTGGTCCACAGGGGCGTGTACTTCTGCCGCAGGGAGGGATGGAACATCGACCCGATGATCTTCCGGGTCCTGTCGATGACGCCTTCCTCCAGGGCGTTGTGCATACGCTCGTCGATGAGTTCGTCGGTGATCCTGCTGTGGTCGCTGACCATGGTCCTGACCCAGGCGATCATGCGCTCCCGGGTGGGTTCGTCCAGGAACTCGAAGAGCCGTACGAAACCCTCGCTCGGCTCGGCGCCGAACAGCCCCACGGAGAGTCCGCCCGATCCCATCAGAGCGAGTCGGCGGACCCGTTCGGGATACAGGGCGGCGAGCTCCGCCGCGACCGCGCCGCCCATGGAGTTGCCGACGAACACCGCGGACTCGATGCCCAGTTCGTCCATGAGGCCGGCGATCCGGCGCGCGGCGGCCACCGGGTAGACCTCGGTGAGTTCCGGCAGGTCGCTGCCGCCGAACCCCGGGAGGTCGGTCGCGATCGTGCGGAAGTGCTCGGCGAAGACAGGCAGGTTGTAGCGGAAGTTCGACCAGGCGCTGACGCCGGGGCCGGATCCGTGCAGCAGGAACAGCGGCTCGCCCTCACCGGCCTCGTGGCTGGCGAAGGTGAGTCCGTCCACGTCGTGGGTGACCCTGGTCGACTCGAAGGTGAGTGCGGTCATCGTCCGACACCCCTGGCTTCCGCTCGTACTCCGGCTCGGGACGTTTCCATTCCAATGCCTCCCAGTCCGGGGCGAAGGAGAGACGACCCGGAGGACAGCTCGATGTGGTGGTCCGACCCGGGGTCCTGGACCCCGACCGGGTCGGGAAGGCTCGCGCAGGGGACCTCAGGACTTCTGGGTCTGGAGTGTCAGTGCGATGTCGATGAGCATGTCCTCCTGCCCACCGACGAGTTGGCGGCGCCCCGCCTCGACGAGGATCTCCCGGGTGTCGACCCCGTACAGCCGGGCCGCGTTCTCGGCATGGCGCAGGAAACTGCCGTACACGCCCGCGTAGCCGATCGTGAGGGTCTCCCGGTCCACCCGGACGGGACGGTCCTGGAGCGGTCGTACGAGATCGTCGGCGGCGTCCTCCAGCGTGAACAGGTCACAACCGGTCTTCCAGCCCTTGAGGTTGGCGACCGCCACGAACGGCTCGATGGGGTTGTTGCCCGCGGCCGCGCCCTGTCCGGCCAGCGAGGCGTCGACGCGGTAGGCGCCTTCTTCCACGGCGGCGAGGGAGTTGGCGACGCCGAGCGAGAGGTTCTCGTGAGCGTGGATGCCGATCTGGGTGTCCTCGTCGAGGACTTCACGGTAGGCCCTGACCCGGTCGCGGACGTCCTCCGAGGTGAGTCGACCGGCCGAGTCGGTGATGTAGACGCAGTGCGCGCCGTAGGACTCCATCAGCTGCGCCTGCCGGGCGAGTTCGGCCGGCGGGAGCATGTGGCTCATCATCAGGAACCCGGAGACGTCCATGCCGAGTTCACGGGCCTCAGCGATGTGCTGGGCCGCCACGTCCGCCTCGGTGCAGTGGGTGGCGACCCGGACGGAACGCACGCCGAGGTCGAAGGCCTTGCGGAGTTCGGTGACGGTGCCGACGCCGGGCAGCAGGAGGGTCGTGATGATCGCGCGGGGGGCGTTGGCGACGGCGGCCTCGATCCACTCCCAGTCGGTGTGGCTGCCGGGCCCGTAGTTGAGGCTGGCGCCGGCCAGGCCGTCGCCGTGGCCGACCTCGATCGCCGCCACTCCGGCCCGGTCGAGGGCGGCGACGATCCGGCCGACCTGCTCGGGCTCGATGCGGTGCCGGATGGCGTGCATGCCGTCGCGCAGGGTCACGTCCTGGACGTAGATCTCGGTCATCGGGCCACCAGCTCCGCCTGCTCGACGATCCGCTCGGCGACGCGCAAGGCGGCGGACGTCATGATGTCGAGGTTGCCCGCGTAGGCGGGCAGGTAGTGCGCGGCTCCCTCGACCTCCAGGAACACCGACACCTTGGTGTCGACCGGGCCGGCCGTCTCGGGCAGCAGGGTCGCGGCCTCGGCCCGTTCGATCGGGGTGAACTGCACGTCCTGCACCAGGCGGTAGCCCGGCACATAGGTGGCGACCTCGGCCACCATCTCCGCGACGGACCGGCGGATCTCGTCGTGGTCGGCCTGGCCGACCAGGCAGAACACCGTGTCCCGCATGATCAGCGGCGGCTCGGCCGGATTGAGGATGATGATCGCCTTGCCGCGGCGGGCGCCGCCCACCGTCTCGATGGCGTGCGCGGTGGTCTCGGTGAACTCGTCGATGTTGGCCCGGGTGCCCGGACCCGCGGAACGCGAGGCGACGGACGCGACGATCTCCGCGTACGGCACCTCGGTCACCCGGGACACGGCGGCCACGATCGGGATGGTGGCCTGACCGCCGCAGGTCACCATGTTGATGTTGGGGGCGTCGAGGTGTTCGCCGAGGTTGACCGGAGGGATCACGAAGGGGCCGAGCGCCGCCGGTGTCAGATCAACCAGCCGCCGTCCAAATCCCTCCAGCGCCCGCGCGTTGGCGACATGGGCGGCGGCGCTGGTCGCGTCGAGCACGATCCGGACCCGCTCGAACTCCGGCATGCGGAGCAGTCCCTCGACTCCCTCCGCCGTCGTCGCCACGCCGAGGCGGGCGGCGCGGGCGAGTCCGTCGGACTCGGGGTCGATCCCCACCATGGCGAGTGCCTCGAGGTTCTTCGAGGTACGTTTGATCTTGATCAGCAGGTCGGTTCCGATGTTGCCCGACCCGATGATCGCGACTCCCACCCTGTCCGTCATCACTCTCCCTTGTCCTCCGAGAAGCGGGCGGTGATGGTGCCGAGCGGCTCGATCGTCACCTCGAAGACGTCTCCGGGGAGCACCGGGACCATCGGCCCGAGCGCCCCGGAGAGCACCAGGTCCCCCGCGCGCAGCGGCGCACCGAACTCGATCGCGGTCGCGGCGAGCCAGCCGAGTGCGTTGAGCGGGTCCCCGAGGCAGTCGCGCCCGGTGCCGCTGGAGACGACCTCTCCGTCGCGCCGCATCGTCATGACCGTGTCCACCGGTTCGAAGGCGTCCAGTGACCGTCCCTCGTCACCGAGCACGAAGACCCCGGACGAGGCGTTGTCGGCCACCGTGTCCGTGATGCCGATCTTCCAGTCGGCGATACGGCTGTCGACGATCTCCACGGCCGGGTAGGCCGCTGCCACGGCCTCCCGCAGCGCGGACAGGTCGCGGGTGTCGGTGAGGTCGCGGCGCAGCAGGAACGCGACCTCGGCCTCGGCCTTGGGCTGCAACAGCCTGCCGTAGGGCACGACGTCACCGTCGGCGTAGCGCATGTCGGCGAAGAGGACACCGAAGTCGGGCCGGTCGACGCCCACCTGCGACTGCACCGCCGCGGAGGTCAGTCCGATCTTCCGCCCGATCAGCCGGGCACCGGCGGCCAGCCTGCGTTCGGTGACGGTCTGCTGCACCCGGTAGGCGGTGGCGATGTCGGTCCCGCCGATGAGGTCGGTGACCGGCCCGCACGCCCGCCCGGTGGCACTCGCCTGCTCCAGCCGGGTGGCCGCCGCGAGCACGGCTTCCGCCCCGGCCGTCATGAGTGTCCTCCGCGGGCGACGGTCCACCGGCACCGCGGTGTGCGGGGCCGGCGGATCGCGGCCGGGGCCGGCGCCGGGGCCGGTCGTCGCGGGTTCGCGGTCATCGCCGCTTCGTCCATCACGCCCTCATCGTCCGGCGTCGGCCACGCCTGCGGACGCCATGTGCCCGCTGAGCGGGACAGAAGTGATCAGCGGGCGCGGGCGCGGCCGTGGCGTGGAGGTGGCCGTCAGACGGCGGGAGATCTCGGCGGCGATCCACTTCACGTGGAACTTCAGCTCGTCGACACGGATGCGTTCCTGGGGACCGCACACCGAGATGCCGGCGACCGCCTGGTTCATGACGAGAACGGGTGCGGCCACGCAGGACACCCCCGAGACGGACTCGCCGGTCTCCGTGGCGTATCCCGTGCTGCGGATCCGCGCGAGGACGGCTTCCAGGGCCTGGGGCGTGGCGATGCTCGCCTCGGTACGGCGGCCCAGATCGCTCCAGAGGTACTCGTCCACCACCTCCTTGGGCGAGTGGGCGAGGATCGACTTGCCCACCGCGGTGCAGTGGGCCGGGAAACGGCCCCCGATCCTGGACGGCAGGGTGCTGGCGAAGTTCCCGCCGACCTTGTCCAGGTAGACGACGTCCTGCCGGTCGAGTACGGCCAGGTGCACCACGTGGCCGGTGGCCGTGCACAGTTCCTGCAACAGGGGCCTGGCGGCCTCGTTCATCCGGGTGCGGTGCACGACCAGGCTGCCGATCTCGAACATGCGCAGTCCCAGCCGGTATTCGTTGTCGTACCTGCTCAACAGGCGGGCGTTGACCAGCTGCTGGAGAATCCGGTGCACGGAGGAGCGCGGGAGACCGCTGCGGGCGCTGATCTGCCCCAGGTTGAGCGGTCCGGTGGACCGTTCGAAGACACCCAGGATCATGACGACCCTGTCGACCATACTGGACGGGGAATCGGACACGGTGACCTCCTGAGCATCCCTGGACGGCGCCCTGGTCGGCACCGGGCGTCGTCCAACGGGTCCCTCATGGGGAAAGACTTCATCGGCTCTGCATCGTCAGATCACTTCAGATCGCTGCGGACTCCCGGCGGAGCCCGCTCTTGGTCGAAGCGGCTCGTCCCGGCCGGTCGGCCGGGCCTTGATCAGACAGGTAACTCCCGGTAGGGGCCCGCGAGATGACCGCCGTCGGCGGTGAACTGGGACCCGGTGCACTACGACGCCTCGTCCGAGGCGAGGAAGAGGGCCAGGGCCGCGACCTCCTCGGACCGGCCCATCCGGGCCAGGGGCTGCCGTCCCACGGTGCGGGCCAGCCTCGCCGACCTGGCCTCGCCGATCGAGCGGACCAGAGGTGTGTCGACGACCCCCGGGTGCAGGGAGTTGACCCGGATCCCGAGGGGGCCCAGATCGATCGCCATCGACCGGGTGAGCCCGGTCAGCGCGTGCTTCGACGCGACATAGCTCGCCATCGAGCCGATGCCGGTCAGCCCGTCGATCGAGGACACGTTGACGATCGAGGCGCCGCGGCCCTTCC
This sequence comes from Streptomyces sp. NPDC054770, assembly GCF_053611985.1. Lineage (NCBI taxonomy): Bacteria > Bacillati > Actinomycetota > Actinomycetes > Kitasatosporales > Streptomycetaceae > Streptomyces > Streptomyces sp. NPDC054770. The sequence continues at coordinate 63,614 of NZ_JBSHBL010000029.1, read as the reverse complement.
GCAGCAGGGGCAGCAGGGCGCGGATGCCGTAGAAGGCGCCGTGGACGTTGACGTCGAAGAGCCGGAGGTGATCCTCGACGTCGAGCTCGTCCACCCGGCCCAGCCGTGCGGGTGCGATCCCCGCGTTGTTGACCAGGACGTCCAGCCGCCCGAACCGCTCGCGGACGGTGTCGGCGGCGGCGCTCCAGTCCGCGACGGAGGTGACGTCGAGGTGGAGGTAGCAGCCCGCCACCGAACGTGCGGTCGCCGCACCGAGATCGTCCAGTACGTCGCTGACGACGACCTCGGCGCCCTCCCGCGCGAACAGAGCGGCCTCGCAGGCGCCTTGACCGCGCGCTGATCCGGTGATCAGCGCCACCTTGCCGTGCAGTCTTCCTGTCATGATCGCCCCTCAGGCCATGGACGCGCCGCCGTTGACGCGGATCACGTGTCCGGTCACGCAGCGGCTCGCGTCCGAGGCCAGATAGAGCACGGCGTACGCGGAGTCGATGGCTTCGGCCACCGTTCCCAGGGGAGCGGCGGCTGCCATCCTGCTCGCGAGTTCGTTGAACCCGCTCTGCTGGAACTCGCCCGTGTCGTCCACGTGTCGCTGCCGGGTGATGCCGGTGTCCGTCCAGCCGGGTGCGACGCCGTTGACCCGGATGCCCCGGGGCCCCAGTTCGACGGCGAAGGTCCGGGTCAGCGCTTCGCCGCCTTTCTTGGCTGCGGCGTAGGAGCCGGTGCCGGCGGTGGCGAAGTCGATGATCGTGGAGAGGGTGTTGACGATGCTCGACCCCGGCCGCATCACCCGTGCCGCGGCCTGGCTGCCGTAGAGAACGCTCTTGAGGTTGACCGACAGGATGTGGTCGAACTCGTCCGGCGGGACCTCGGCGAGCGGACGGCGGATCATGATGCCCGCGTTGTTGACGAGGACGTCCAGCCGTCCGAGTCCGGAGACGGCCTCGTCGACCAACGCGCCCATGGCGGCCGGGTCCGACACGTCGACCTGGCGGGCCACGGCCTCCCCGCCCTCCTCCTTGATGCCGGCCACGGTCTCCTCGGCGCCCGCCAGGTCCAGATCGGCGACGACGACCCGGGCGCCGGCCACGGCGAGCACACCCGCGCTCGCTCGCCCGATGCCGCTGCCCGCGCCGGTGACGACAGCCACCTTTCCGGTCAGCCGGAACACGTTCGACGGGTCCATCTCACTCCTCCCCGCCGTGGTACGGCGGTGCTGCGCTGGTGCGGTCACTAGGGCGGCGGGCGCGCTTCGAACGGCTCGTCATGTCGCCCCCACACTCACGGGTACGACGCCCCGTCCGAGCCCTGCGGCGACGTACGGGACGACGCCCTCGGCGAGGCTGCGGTGCCCCGCGTCCCCTGGATGGATTCCGTCCACGAGGTGTTCGGGTGCTACGAGGTCCCGTCCCGGCACGAGCGTCACCCGGTCGTCCCCGTTCGCCTCGGCGAACCGGCGCACCGCCCCCTCCAGAGCGGCACGGAGATCGGCGAGGCTCGCGCCGAACCGGTTGGGGACGTGCTCGGCGTCCGGGCGGACGATCGGGCTCACCACCACGACCGGCACCTCGGGCAGGCCTTCGCGCACGGCGGTGAGGTAGAGCCGCATCGTCTCGGCGATCTGGGCGGTGCTGGTCGGCAGGGACGAGTAGGCGTTGGTTCCCCAGGCCAAGGTGACGGCCTCCGCCCCGGAAGCGGCGAGCACGTCGGCGGTCAGGAGCTCGCCGCGCGCCGCCCCCGCGAAGCCGAGGTTGACCAGGTCGAGCCCGAGGGTGTCGGCGATCTGTGAGGGCCACGCCAGGCCGGGCTCCGTGACCGACCAGCCCTGCGTGATGGAGTCGCCGTAGACCACCCAGAGGGGGCCCCGCGCAGCTGGTTCCGGACGGTGGTCGCCCGCGAGGCCGGCCACCGTCACCTCGACCGACTCGGGCAGGTACACCCGCACCACACGGTCCCGCTCCCGCTCCCGCTCCGGCAGTCGCACACGCACCGTTCCGCCCCGGGAGGGCAACGGCACCACGCTGGAGGGACTCCCCGGCACTCGTACGACGAATCCCTCGGGGACGGTGGGGGCCGGCACCGCCGTCCGCTCCCCCACCTCCACCGTCAGCTCGACCGTCGACACCGGGCCGGTGAAGGCCAGATGGACGCCGGCCGGCACGCGGGCGGCCCGCACGGTGTCGGCCGTCAGCTTCGCGCACCCCGCGAGCGGCAGTCGTGAGCCGCCGTCGGCCCACGACAGTCCCGGCAGCACACCACGGAGAAAGGGTTCCGGCTGCACCTGGATCATTCGGGGTTCACCTCTCCATCGGGCGGCGGACGCGGATCCGTGCGGCACGGTCGCGGTTTCCCGCTCCCCCAACTCCGGACTTCGGCCGGGGCGTTGAACACTTCTCGCTTATTCATCTAACTTCTTTAACGGATATGGCTATATTAACGAGGTGGCTCCAGCGGGCGTCAAGGAACGTGTCAGCACCTTCTGCGGCGTCTTGCGGACCGGCCCCTCGGCAGAGAGGGAGGCACGATGGGCATCACCGAACTCACGCCCGACTACCGCAGTCTGATCGATCTCAAGGGCAGGCATGTCCTCGTACTCGGCGGGGGGCTGGGCATCGGCCGGCAGACCTGCCTCGCCGCGGCGAACATCGGTGCCAGGGTGTCCGTGGTCGACCGGGACCCCGAGCGCGCCGCGGCGGTCGCCGACGAGGTCGACGGCCTGGCCCTCACCGGCGACGCCACCAACCGCGCGGATGTGGAGCGGCTGGTCGCCGGGGCCGTCGCACGCTTCGGTCCGCTGCACGGGCTGGCGGACATCGTCGGCATCTCCGACAACGGCCCGCTGGGCGAGGTGACCGACGAACTCTGGCAGCGCGGGCTCGATCTGAACCTCCGTCATGTCTTCCTCGCCCTTCAGATCGGCGCGAAGGCCATGACGGAGGGCGGCTCGATGGTGTTCGTCGGTTCCGTCTCGGGTCTGCGGTCCGCCCCTCAGCACGCCGTGTACGGCGCGGCGAAGGCGGGCCTGGTCAACCTGGTCAGTACGGCGTCCCTCGAACTCGGCCCGGACATCCGGGTGAACGTCGTGGCCCCCGGTCAGACGGCGACCCCTCGCGTGGCCGAGCGGCACCCCGAGCCCGACTACTACGACAGGGCCGCCGGACAGGTGCCGTTGGGTCGGGTGGGCAGGACGAGCGACATCGCGTCGGCCATCCTGTTCTTCCTGACGGACCTCTCGTCCTGGATCACGGGCCAGACCCTGGTGGTCGACGGCGGCGCGGCCCGGAAGTTCGCCTACAACCTCTGACGCATGCGCAGACGGGCCGGTGCGGCCCCGGAAACCAGGGGTCCGCACCGGCCCGCCGCTCTCGCGCCTCACAGGTACTCGGCGATGGCCTTCTCGATCATCGTGCGGGGCTTGGCCCCCACCAGCGTCGTCACTACCTCCCCATCGGAGAACAACAGGAGCGCGGGGATCGAGGAGACACCGTGCCGCTGGGCCGCCCGCGGGCTCTCGTCCAGATTGACCTTCACGATGTCGAGGGCCCCTTCGTGCGCCTCGGCCAGCGCGTCGAGGATGGGTCCCATCGCCCGGCACGGGCCGCACCACGGAGCCCAGAAGTCCACGAGCACCGGTCGCCCGGCCCCCCGGACGGCCTCGTCGAAGTCGTCGTCACCGACCGCGCGGACGACTGCTGCCATGAGCGTGCTTCCTTCCTCCGCCTGCGCGCGCGACTACGCGAGGGCGGCGATCTTCACGGTGATCGGCGTGGTCATCGTGCCGAAGACGAACTCCTTGGGCGTGCCGTGCCCGGCGACGACGATGTTGATAGCGGCCGGGTCGTTGAACGCCTGGATCGTCTGGGTCCGCTGCTCCTCGGGGGTGAGCTGGAACATCCACTCCCACTCGGGCCGGACCAGGCCGCGCTCCCGGAAGTCGATGAACGGCGCGACGACGTCCCAGATCCGCGGCCGGATGTTGTGCAGCAGAAACCTCCTGACCGCGTCCTTGCTCAGCCCCGCGTCGGCGAACTTCCGCGCCGTCTCCGGGGGCAGCAGGTAGAACAGCCCGTCCTCGTTGCCTTCGAGGCCGGCCAGGGTGCTCGTCATGAAACCGACCTGGGTGAGCGTGGGGGTGCGCGCCGCGATGGACCGGATACGGCGGTCCGCCGGTCCGTGGTTGGAACCGAGGTCCCACTCCCCCACGGTGTGCACCACTGTCACGGTGCTGTCGTCGGGCCGCAGGCCGTTGCCGACCTGGTACGGCTCCCAGGGACTCTCGTCCTCGTTCTCGCCGAACACCTGGATGTTCTTGCGCACGGTACCGATGGTGTCGAGGTCCATGCGTCCCGGTATCCACGCGCCGAGGTTGCGCAGCGTCAGGGCGACCGCCCGCCCGATGCGGATGTTGACCCGGTTGTTGAGGCCCGGCCCGAGCGGGCTGCGCCCGCTGTTGATGCCGAGCTTCTTCACGAGCGGCCCGTTGACGAGGATCACGGGCGCGAAGGCGCCGGTCGACATCAGGACCGAGAGGTTCATCGGAGGGGGGCAGGCGTGGATCGCCTTGAGCGCGGCGATGACCACGGGCAGCTCCTCAGGACGGCACCCGGCCATGGCGGCGTTGACCGCGATCCGCTCCAGGGTTCCGTGGCCGTGCAACGGCGGGACGGTGAGGATCAGTTCGTCCCGGGGCCGCCCCTGGGCCTCGATGATGGCCTCCACCTTCGCCCGGGTCGGCGGGTGGAGCGGCAGCCCGTCACCGAAGTCCTTCTGGAGATAGAACTCGTTGAAGGCTTCGACGGCCGCCACCGGGTCCTGGCCGCGGAAGGTGTACGTCTCCTGCCACTCCTCGGCGTCTTCCTGCCCGGCGGTGTCGGCCGGGGCGGCGGCGGGAGTCTGGGTGAGGGCCTTGATGACGTCGTCCGCCACCGGCAGCGTCTGCTCGGTCGCCTGTTCCGGCGTGAGGGCGGTGAAGACGCGGGGCACGACCACGTATTGCAGCCCGGGGACGCCGAACACCTTGGCGCTGGTGTCCGTGTCGCGCTCGAAGCCCCGGGCCACGATCGTGACCTGGGGGACGCCCGCCTTCTCGGCCTGCGCGCCGTCGTGGATCAGCCAGGACGTGCAGGCACCGCAGTCGGCCGTGGCGCCGACGAGGGCGTCGCTCTCCTCGATGGCCCGCCGCAGCAGCCCGGGTTCGAAGCGGATGGAGCCGGGGTAGAGGCGGATCTTGAGATCCGGGTAGGTCTCCTTGATCTTCTCCGCCACCGCCTGGAGCGCGATCTCGGCATTGGGCTTGCTGTTGGACAGCAGGCCCAGCACCTTGCCGTTGAGTGTGTCCAGTCGCGGGGCCAGGGAGGTCTCCGCGGAGTCCAGCTTGTCCGCGGTCGGATTGACCACCTCGAAGGTGGCCTGGTCTACGCCGGCTTCGGTCGTCACGGCTTCTCCTCCTGGATTTAGTTATCTGTATCAGTTATACGATTGAACTCATTGGGTTCGTCAATACTCCGGTCGGAGATTGCCGACGGCCGGGACCTCGACGTCAGCAGCCACATCACCGTGACCCCGGTGACCGCGGCGGCGACCACCAGCCACCCCGCCGCCCGCGGCCCCGCCGTCCGGGTCAGCTGGGCGGCCAGATAGGGCGTGAGACCACCGCCCGCGACGGCGCCGGCGTTGTAGGCGAACGCCACCGCCGTGTAGCGCACCCGGGTGGGGAACGCCTGGGTCAACGTGACGTACATCGACGGCGCGGCCGCGTAGCTGAACGCGAGCGCCAGGACGTACAGGGCGCCGGCCGCGACGAGCGCCCAGGCGCCACCGGAGCGCACACTCCGCATGCCGTACAGCACGGGGAAGACCAGGGCGGCCGAACCGCCGAGGCCCAGCAGCATCGCCGACCGGCGTCCGAAGCGGTCGGTCCACCAGCCGCCCACGAGGAACCCGCCGGCCCCGAGGAACAGGCAGGCCGCCGACAGCCAGTACACCTTGAGGGCCGGCACGCCCAGGACCGAAAGCAGGTAGACGCTCATGTAGTTGACCAGCACGCCGAGCACCATGGTGACGACGAGGTTGAGCACGGCCGAGACCGTGATCATGCGCCAGTGACCGCGCAGCGCGGTGCGCACGGGCGACCGTTCGACCGCTGCCGCCTCGGCCAGGGAACGGAACTCCGGGGAGTCCTCGACCCGTACCCGGTAGACCACCACCGCGAGCGTCATCGCCGCGGACAGCAGCAGCGGGATACGCCAGCCCCAGTGCGCCATGTCCTTCGTGCCGAGAACCGTCACCAGCAGGCCGACCACCGCCGGGGAGACGGCGACCCCCAGGCTCGAACCCAGGGGGATGAGTGCCTGGAACCGTCCGCGTCTGCGGCCGCCGCCCGCCGGGCTCGTCGGTCTCGACGACCTCGGCTCCCGGCGGCACACAACGGACCGCCTTCATCGCATCCCGTCCTCAGGCGAAGTCGTAGTCCTCCGGCCGGAACTTCGCCAGGAGCTCGTGGTACTCCTCCAGCCGCCACGGCACGTTGACCTGCTGTCGGCCGAACTCGTTCACGTAGTAGTTGCGGTCCCTGGAGCCCTCGTCGTACCAGATGAGGGAGAGCATCGCCTCGTCGAGACGGCGGTTGTAGTCCTCGAAGACCTCCTTGCGGACCGTCAGGTAGCGGTGGCCCCCCTCGATGAGGGCGACCAGCCCCTCGGCCGTGTAACGCGCCCAGGTCTCCATCCACACGATCAACGACCCGGCCCGGTTCTGCGAGTTGGGGCCGTACATGATGAACAGGTTCGGGAAGTCGGGCACCGTGAGGCTGAGGTAGGCACGCGGGCCGCCGCCCGCGGGGTCGCTCCAGCGCTCCTCCAGCGTCTCCGCGGCCAGGCCGCGATAGCGAGTCGGCCACAGGTACTTCTGGGTGGCGAACCCGGTGGCCGTGAAGACGAGGTCGTAGGGGCGCTCCTTGCCGTCGGCCGTGCGGATGCCCGTCGGGGTGAACCGCTCGATCTTCTCCGTGACCAGCTCGACGTTGTCCTCCAGCAGCGAGGAGTACCAGTTGTTGTCGACGATGAGCCGGCGGGCCATGGGCGCATGGCTCGGGATGAGCTTCTCCCACAGGTCGGGGCGGTCGCCCAGCTTCGACTTCACGTACTGGGTGAGGCTCGCGCGATAGCCGTCGTTGCCCTCGTTGACGAGGCCGCCCGCGGCCTGCCACTCAGGGTCCGGCTCCTGGAGGACCTGGCCGCCCAGCCGCAGGGTCGCGATCGAGTAGCAGTACCAGTTCCAGTAGTAGGGCATCGTGTCCAGCAGCCAGCGGGTCTCCGGGGAGATGGGCTCGCCGTAGCGCTCGCGCGGGCTGATCCACTGCGGGGTGCGCTGGAAGACGCCCACGCTCCGGGCCCGGCTGCGCACCTCGGACATCATCTGCACACCGGTCGAGCCGTTGCCGATGATGGCGACGTCACGGCCGTCCAGCCGCTCCTGGCCCGTGCATTCGGCGGTGTGCACGATCTCGCCGCCGAAATCCTCGATGCCGGGCGTGTCGAGGCGCTTGGGCGTGGCGAACAGCCCGCTCGCGCTCACCACGACGTTGGCGCTGAGCTGTTGCGGCCGGCCGTCGATGACGGCGTCGATCGTCCACCGGCCCGTCGTCGCGTCGAAGGCGGCTTCCTGCACATCGCTGTCGAAGCTGATGCGTTCGAAGACGCCGTGCTTCTTGGCCACGTGCTGAAGGTAGTCGCGCACTTCGCCGGCCCGCGCGAAGTACTCGGTCCACGGGTAGTTCTTCTCGAAGAAGAACTGGTAGAGGAAGTTGGTGGTGTCCACCCGCACGTCCGGGTAGGCGTTGATGCTCCAGGTGCCGCCCAGCTCCGGGCGCCGCTCGTAGACCGTGTAGGGGATGCCGAGCTGTTCCAGCTGGACGGCCACGGCCATGCCGCCGAATCCGGCGCCGATGACCACCACCTGGAAGCCCTCGGGGATGGACGGCCTGGCTCCCGTCCACCGGGCCAGCCGGGGGTGGTCGTCGAAGGCGGCGAGGTCGCGGCGGTAGGACCAGTCCCGGTCGGTGAGCTCCTCGTTGCGGAACGCCTCGTACATACGGCGCAGTTCGACGTCGTCCGGCTTCACCTCGGTGAAACCGGCGGTCGTCCCGAGGAGGAACTCCGTCGCCCTGGCCCGCAGGGGCGCCACGGCCTCCTCCGCCAGGACGGTCTGCTTGAGGGCGCCGCCGTACATGGGGGTGGTCTTGAGCGGTAGTTCGAGCAGGGTCTCGTCTCCGGTGGCTTGGTACAGCGCGAGCCTCAGCGCGTTGAGGTCGGCGTCGTCCAGCGCCCGGTCGATGAACGCCTTGTCCACGTGCGGTGACGCTCCCGTCGCGAGCCTGCCTTTCCCGGCCATACGGCTCCTTCCCTGCCGACGTACCCGCACCTGACGGGCAGCCACATATCAAGGTTATTGAGTTAACTTAATCTACTCATGGATGAGGCATCAAGACGCAGGTGAGCCGAACTCCACTCACATATCGGGGAGTTCGGTTCGCCCTCCGTACGCCCTCAGGCCGTCGCGGGTGCGGGTACGGCCGTCTGTCGTCCCAGCGCCTCGCGCTCCTCGGACTTGACCGCTCGCAGCAGCACGATGATCATCGCGATCTTCCAGACGACGAACGCGATGGACGGGATCAGGACCGTGAACAGCCCGTCCCAGGCGAACGGACCGTCGGTCGCCACGTACACGAAGACCCCGGGGAAGAAGGAGACCGCCAGCACGAGGTTCAGCCAGCCGAACCACCGCGGGAACACCGGCTCGGGCCGGCGGTCGATGAGGGCCGACAGACCGATCACCGCGACGTTGATGACGAAGATGACGGCGACTCCCACGTACGTGAGCCAGAACTGGTCGCTGAGCAGCTGCATCAACTCGGGGCTGCGGTGCGGCCGGTAGGCGGCGGTGGCCAGCACGGCGAGCGGGTAGACCCATCCCGTGGGTGCGACGACCGCGGTCGTCAGCTGGATCATCGACAACAGGCCCCAGCCGCCTTCGATCCGGCGCATCTGCAGGCTCGTGATGACCGCGAACGGGTAGAAGAACGGGGCGAAGACGCCCATCGTGACCACGGCCCACAGGATGCCGGTCCGGTGTTCCGTCAGGAAGTCGGCCACCTGCTGTGCGTTGTCCGAGGGCGAGACGGGCGGCGAGAGGTGCCCGAAGACCGAGAACGCGAGCGTGTTGGCTATGACCACCACCACGCCGCACCAGACCGACAAACGATAGAGCTTGAACTTCAGCTTTTCGTCCATGGGATCTCCCTTGATCCGTCGCATGGTCGGGTGCCGCCCGGGCGCCGAGGACGTGGCTCACCGAGGCGAGGAGGGGACGGCGATCCGGGGGACGGCGATCCGAGGGGCGCCGTTGACGCGGAGAGCCGGTGATGCCGCCGGAAGAGGCTCCGCAAGCTGCGGGGGATCCCTCGGATTCCGGGGAAGCGGACGTGCGGGAGCGCGGGCTCGTCAGCGAGTTAAGGCAAGCGTGCCGGCGCTGATGCGGGAGTTCGGCTGCCTCGTCCTGGTGAGGTCATGGTCGCGTCGCATCGCGGCTCTCCTGGGTCTCAGTCCGTCCCGATGGGCGTGATGCCCGGTCGGCTGGATCCAACAGGAGGAGAGTAGGTGGCGCCGATCAGCCGTCGGCCCCGAGTCCCGCTGACCGGGACACGTCTTGCAAAGCCCCCGCGACACGTCTTGCGAAGCCCGTGGTCGCCCGGGCCCCGGCCCGCACCGCCACGAGGAGATGTCCGCGAGGCAGGTGCGGGCGACGCCTCGGATCAGGCGAAGAGGTCCACCACGGGCTTGTTGTGCAGGTCGTCCTTGAGGAGGTAGGTGCCCGCGACCTTCATGTGCGTGCGCCAGTGCCGCTCGGCGCCCTCGGCGTCCCGGGCCTCCACCAGCACCACGAGACGCTTGTAGGCCTTGATGGCCCGCTGGAAACGCTCGGGCGACTCCGTCTTGTCGAAGTTGCGCGAGACCCGCATCTCGAGATGGGTCGCCACGATCTCCTGGAGGACCGCTCCCTGGACGGCCATGGTCTTGTTGCCGCAGCGCTCCATGATCAGTTCATGGAACCGGTACGTCAGGCGCGACCACAACGCCGGGTCGGGCACGGCGTCGTCCTTCGACTCCACGGCCGACTGGAGTTCCGCCACCACCTCGCCGAGGTCGGTGAGGTCCTGCTTGGTGCGGCGCTTGGCCAGCATGCGCGCGCACGCCGGCTCGGCGATCATCCGGGCCTCGTAGACGTCGTCGACGGTGGTCCCCTGCATCTGCAGGAGCAGTCCGACGTGCCGGGCCGCGACGGAGAAGTCCGGGGCCATGACCTGAGCGCCGCCCCGGCTGCCGCGGCGGACGCTGATGAGCATCTCGGCCTCGAGGATGCGGAAGGCCTCGCGCAGGGTGGGCCGCGAGACGCCGAACTGCTCCATGAGCTGTATCTCGGGCGGCAGCGTCTCGCCGGGCGTCAGCTCACCCTGGACGATGCGCCGGCGCAGTTGCGCGGCGATCAGCTCCGCCGTCTTGGGCGCGCGGACCGTCTGACCGACTGGCCCCAATGTGGCACTCATGACAATGAGTGTACTTGCTCGGAGAACCTCATTACCGGGAACGAGGCAAGGACGTCCGGCCGCATCCCGCCCAGGCCGCCCGTCCGCTGAGCGGGACGGTCGTCCACCCTTGACGCCGCAATCAGTTTACTGATTTATCCGATCACTGTTAGGGTCAGGACGCGTGAAGGGCACGACGATGTCGATGGATACGCGATGAGCCTCAGTCTCGGTGCAGAACAGGAGGAACTGCGCCTGCTGGTGCGCACGTTCCTCGACGACAAGGCCACGAACCACAGCCCGCCGCCCGCCGGCACCGGCCCGCAGGAGTACGACGGAGGCCTGTGGCACCAGCTGTCCGGCCAGCTCGGCCTCACCGGTCTCGCCGTGCCCGAGCGGTTCGGCGGTGCCGGCCTCGGCCCCGCCGAACTCGGCGTCGTACTGGAGGAGATGGGCCGCGCCCTGTTCCCGAGCCCCTACTTCGCCACGGCCGTACTGGCCGGTCAGACGCTGACGCACTGCGCTGACGAGGCGGCGATGGAGCGGTGGCTGCCGGACATCGTCTCGGGAGCGCTCACCGCGACCCTGGCGACGGCCGAGCCGGACGGCTCATGGGAGACGGACCCGCCCGCCACCGTGGCCGAGCGGGAGCCGGACGGCTGGGTGCTCTCCGGCACGAAGACGTACGTCGTGGACGGGCATACCGCCGACCTGCTGCTCGTGACCGCCCGGTGCTCCGACGGCGTCGGGCTCTTCGGCGTCCCGGCCACCGCGCCCGGCCTCACCCGCACGGTGCTGGACGCCCTGGATGCGACCCGGCCGCTGGCACGGATCCGCCTCGACGCCACCCCCGCGACCAGGATCGGGACCGGTGACGCCGCCGGGTCGCTGGCGGCCGTGCGGGACCTCGTGCGGGCGGCGCTCGCCGCGGAGCAGGTCGGCGGAGCCGCCGCCTGCCTCGACATGGCGGTCGCACATGCCAGGACACGTGAACAGTTCGGGCGGCCCATCGGCTCCTTCCAGGCGATCAAGCACAAGTGCGCACAGCTGCTGGTCGAGGTGGAGTGCGCCCGGTCGGCGGCCAGGTTCGCCGGGTCGGTCGTGGGCACACCCGGCACCGAGGCGGCGATCGCGGCCGCCGTGGCCCGCTCCTACTGCTCGGAGGCGTTCACCCACGCCGCGAAGGAGAACATCCAGATACATGGGGGGATCGGCTTCACCTGGGAGCACCGCGCGCATCTGTATCTGCGCCGGGCCAAGTCGTCGGAGCTGCTGTTCGGCACACCCCGCGAGGAACGGGCCCGGCTCGCCCGGCTCACCATGGCAGAAGGAGCCCGCCCATGACGACCGCTTCGGCCCGCCCCCTCCCCCGGAACCCGGAGTCGCTCGACGTCTTCCGTTCCCGGCTGCGGGAGTTCCTCGCCGGCCACGGGCCCGGGCGGCGGCCACGGGATCCCGAGGAGCGCTTCACCTGGACACGTGCCTGGCAGGCCGCCCTCTTCGACCACGGCTTCGCCGGGCCGAGCTGGCCCGAGGAGTACGGCGGGATGAACCTGCCGTTCGCCCATCAGGTCGTGTACCAGGAGGAACTGGCGCGCGCCCGGGTGCCCGGCCCGGTCGGAACGGGCCTGGGCATCGCCGCACCGACGATCATCAAGTACGGCACCGACGAGCAGCGCCGGCGCTGGCTGCCGTCCATGCTGCGCGGGGACACCGTGTGGGCGCAGGGCTACTCCGAGCCGGAGGCCGGTTCCGACCTGCCGGGCCTGCGCACCACCGCACGCCGCGAAGGCGAGGTGTACGTGGTGAACGGGCAGAAGGTGTGGACCAGCCACGCCGCCAGAGCGGACGTCTTCTTCACGCTCGTGCGCACGGGGACGCGCGAGTCGCGGCAGCGCGGGATCACCTACCTCGTCGTCGACGCCCACGCTCCGGGCGTGGACGTCCGTCCGCTGCGCGACCTGACCGGGGGGCACCTGTTCGCGGAGGTGTTCTTCGACGACGTCCGGGTACCGGTCGCCGACCGTGTCGGCGAGGAGAACGGGGGCTGGCCGCTGGTCCGCACGAGCCTGGGGCACGAGCGCGCCGCCGGCGCCATGAACCAGGCCGCGACCTACCGGCGCGTCCTCGGCGAACTCCGGCAGCTCCTCGCGGAACGCGGCGCGCTGGAGGACGCGGAGGTGCGGGACCGGATGGCGGACTTCGAGATCCGGGCACGGATCATGCACTACAACGGGCAGCGCACGATCTCCGACATCCTCACCCATGGGGAGCCGGGCCCCGTCTCCTCCGTGGCACGGCTGCACATCTCCCAGTTCGAGCAGGACATCCACGAGTTCGCCGTCGACGTGCTCGGCCCGGCCGGCCTGCTGGGACCCGGGTCCGAGGAAGCGGTGCAGCGCGGCAGGTGGCTCCACGGCTTCCTGCGCACGCGGGCCTCCACGATCGGGGCGGGCACCGCCGAGATCCAGCGCAACACCCTCGCCGAACAGGTCCTCGGGCTCCCCCGCGACCCCGGCATGCCCTCGGTCTGACAGGAGACACGATGAGGCTGGAGACACGATGAGGCTCGACACCAGCGCCGAACTCGACGCCTTCCGCACCGAGGTGCGCTCGTTCATCCGTACCCACGCCCCCGGCAGGAAGACCCATGCGGGGGTGCGGGCGCCCGCTCCCGCACTCGTCCCCGAGCTGCGCCGGTGGATCGCCCGGCTCCATGACGCCGGCTATCTCGGCCGGTCGTGGCCGACGGAGTACGGCGGTCTCGCCGATCCGCGCCCCGAGCCCGCCTTCGTCGTCGCCGAGGAACTGGCACGGGCGCGGGCCTGGGGGCAGATCGGAGCCGGCGCCCTCGCCGCGGGCGCGCTGCTGGCCCACGGGACGCAGGAGCAGAAGCGCCGCTTCCTGCCGCGGCTGCGGTCCGGCCAGGACCTGTGGTGCCAGCTCTTCAGTGAACCGGAGGCCGGCAGCGACCTGGCGGGGCTGCGGACCCGGGCCCGCCGGGACGGTGACCACTTCGTGGTCGACGGCCAGAAGGTGTGGACGACCAACGCCCAGTACGCCGACGTCGGATACCTGCTCGCGCGCACCGATCCCGGGGCGCCGAGGACCCGGGGCATCACCGCGTTCGCGCTCGACATGCGCGCCCCGGGAGTGGAGATCCGGCCGCTCAGGGAGATCACCGGCACCGCCGACTTCAACGAGGTGTTCCTGGACGGGGTGCGCATCCCGGCCGACCGGGTGATCGGTGAGGTCGACGGCGGCTGGCGGGTCGCCGGTGCGAGCCTGGCCCAGGAACGGGGTTCGGTGGCCGCACGGAGCGCCGAACTGCTCGACGACCTCAGCGGTCTGCTGGCGCTGGCGGCCCGGCCCGGCCCGGAGGGGCTGCCGCCTCTGGGAGACGCGGCCGTGCGGGACCGGCTGGGCCGGCTGGCGACGCGGGTGTACGTCGCCGACCTGATGAGCAAGGCCGTGCAGTCCCGGATGGCGGCGGGCACCGACGAACCGACCGACCCTGCGATGGTCAAGGTCTTCTTCAGCGACACCAACCTCGACGCCGTCTCGCTGGGGGTCCGGCTCCAGGGGCTGGAGGGCCTGCTGACCGAGGGCGACGACCGTGCCGTCGACGGGGGCTACTGGCAGGACGCCCTCCTCTACGCCCGGGGCTACACCATCGCCGGGGGCGCCAACGAGGTGCTGCGCACGACCATCGCCGAGCGGGCCCTGGGTCTCCCCCGGGAGCCGCGCTCCACAGCGTAGAGAAGAGAGGCGGAAACCGTGCTGAGCGTTGCCGAGTTCGACACCTTGGCCGAGCAGGTCAGCAACTGGAAGCGGTGGGGCGCGGACGACGAGCGGGGGACGCTCAACTTCATCACCGCCGAAGTGGTGAGGAGGGCGACGGCCTCGGTGGTGACGGGCGAGAGCTTCTCGCTCTCCATGTCGCTGTCGCTGGACGGCCCGCAGAACGGCATCGGAGTCCCGGGGCGGATCAATCCGGTCCGGACGATGCTCGCGATCAACACGTTGATGGGCGACTCCCCCGACTCGGTCGCCTACAGCGACGACCTCGTGGTGACCCCCACGCAGGCGGCGACGCACTGGGACGCGCTGTCGCACTGCAGTCACCGCGGTGTCATGTACAACGGCGTACCGGCGGACGCGATCGACGCCTCCGGTGCGACGCGGCTCGGCATCGAGGCGGCCGGCACCGTCGTGTCGCGCGGCATCCTCCTGGACGTGGCCCGGCACCAGGGCGTCGGCATCCTTCCGGGCCGGTTCCCGGTGACGCGCGCCGTCCTGGAGGCCGTCGAGGAGGCCCAGGGCACACCGGTGGAGGAGGGCGACATCGTCCTGGTCCGGACCGGGCAGGCGACGCACTTCCTGCTGGCGGACGTCCCGAGCTATCGCCGGCCGGTGCCCGCGCTCGACTACGACGCCCCCCTCTTCTTCCACGAGCGCCGCGCGGCGGCCGCCGCGATCGACAACATGCCCATGGAACTGCTGCCGTCGAACGTCGAGGACGTCATGCTGCCCGTGCACGTCCTGTGCCTGGTGATGATGGGCATGATCCAGGGACAGAACTGGGTGCTCGAGGACCTCGCGGCGGCCTGCGCCCGGGACCGCCGCTACACCTTCCTGCTGAACGCGACACCCGAGCGCTTCCTGCGCAGCACCGGCGGCCTGGTGAACCCGGTGGCCATCCGCTGAGCTTGCCGTTCAACGTCCGGCGGCCAGCACCAGCAGCCTGGGAATCCGTGCAACCGTCACTGTCGCTCGGCAGCGAGCGCCAGGTCATGGATCATGAAGTGGAGTTGCACGTCGTCCATCGACTCCGCCCACAGTCCCTCGGCGTCGAGCACGGAGGCGGCGACCATCCGAGCCTCGGCGACGAGTTCGGGGTCGTACTTGAAGCCCGGCCAAGGAAGGACGGGGTAGTCGTTCTCCTCGCCGAACTGCCGCACCCTCTCCATGTCGCCCAGGGCGGCGTGCGCGAGTGACTCGTTCGCCCAGGACCACAGCCAGGTCTGCTGGGCAACGCTGACGCTGCCGATCAGTGTGAGTCGGCCGGTGAGGAAAACCTTGCCGTCGCGCGACCACGTGATCTGCGCATCGTCCATCGCCCAGTCGTATTGCACGTTTCCGGACAGGCCGAAGCGCTCGACCATGCGTGCCTGCCGCGAACGGGCACGCTCCCGAGCCGCGAGCACGACCGCCTCCCAGCCGGAGTGGTCATGCTTCGAGCGGTCGCCCACGTTGCCTCCTCCTGCAGAACTGTCGACAAGATCCTGCCACCCTCGCAGGTGGCCAGGGGTCCCGGGCCTGGAGTTGCCTGGCTCTGTTCACGGGGACGGGTTCTGGTCCACTTCGTGTGGTCGCGTGACTCTCGGTTACGCCAACAGGACTCGTTTGCGCAGGAGATCGAATCCTGCGCGGCCGAACATCTGGCGCTTGAGCATCTTGATCCGGTTGACATGACCCTCCACGACGCCGGAGTTCCAGGGCAGTGTGAGGCCTGCGGTGACGGCGTCGAGGTCGCGTTCGAGGTGTTGGGCGAAGCTTCGGCGAGGGGCCCTAAGCAGCCGTGATCGCGGCGAGCAGTCCCTCGGCCGCGTCGAAGGCGATCGCCCCGTCGAGCGGGTTGGAGTAGATGCGCGACCAGGTGATCAGTCCGTCTCGGATGCGGGCGAACATCACCATGTCGAAGGCGAACTGCTTCCCGGTGGCCAGGACGCGGCCGTGGAGGCGGTAGTCGGCGACGACGAGTTCGGGATCGGTCGTCTCGTGCACCTGGACTCGGTCCACGGCCGTGAACTTCTGCAGCCTTGCCCCTTCTTGCAGGTGGGCCCGGAAGGCGTCCCGTCCCGGCTCCTGCACGGGTGCGCCCGGCGGCAGGTAGGGCATCTCGAAGACGGCGTCCGTGGTGAACAGGTCGGCCATCGCCTCGCTAGGGCCGTCGGCGGTCAGACGGAGGAAATGCTGGAGGACTTCACGCGGTGCTGCAGTGGTCATGGGACACTCCTCTCGACGTAACCGGGGCGATGACCCCGGTTACATGATTGAATATACGGGGCGCAGGCCCCGGTTATCAATACTCCAAACCCCCGTCCCTGGAGGGCACTTGACCACCGAGCGACAGCGCCCCTTGCGCGCCGACGCACGCCGCAACCGGGAGCGCATTCTGCAAACCGCCCGCACCGCCTTCGCCGCCGAGGGCCTCGCGGTCCCGCTGGACGAAATCGCCCGCCGGGCCGGGGTCGGGCCGGGCACAGTCCACCGCCACTTCCCCACCAAGGAGGCACTGTTCGAGGCCGTCGTCCGCGAGCACCTGGAGCAGCTGACGCTCGACGCCCGAGCCGCCCTGGCCGAGGCGGAGGCCGGACCGGCATTCTTCGCCTTCCTCGCCCGGATGACCGCCGAGGCCGATGCGAAGCAGGACCTGACCGAGGCCATCACGGCGGCGGGCGACCCCATGGGCGTCGAGGCCGAGGAACTGGCGGCACAGCTGCGCGAGCTGTTCGGTGTGCTCCTCTCCCGCGCCCAGCAGGCCGGGGCGGTGCGCGACGACGTGGACGCAGCAGACGTGCAGGCCATCGTCGTGGCCGCGCTGACGGCCGGCCGCCGACGCGGCACGAGTGAGAGGCCCGGGAGGCTGGCGGGGCTCGTCTTCGACTGCCTGCTTCCACGCCACACCCACGCCGACGGGAATACGACATGACGCGCTCGCTCGACGCGCCGGAGATCACCGCACGCGTTGAAATCCGATCAGGCGCTCGCCGCTCCGCACCTCGGCCAGTGGTGGTCCCAGATCAAGCCGCCCACCGGGGCCACCGCACAACGCCCGATCTTCACGAATCATCCGCGAACCGGGGCCAGTTCAACTCGCCTCGGTGGGGCCGATAGCGGACGCCCTAGCCAGTGGGTGAGGATCCAGCGCGTAACGGCCCGGGCTGATGGCGGGCGGGGGCCGACCGGTTGGGGTTTGCCGCGAAGCGTCCTGCTGACGTAGGCACGGACACTGGCGTAGCCGCGGGGACAGCCCTGTTCTCTGGTTCTCCTCCCACAGTTTTCCAGGCGTTGGTGCAACCTTCCTGCCAACGCTGATCGAGGTAGGGCTTGTAGTCATCGAGCCTGGTCGCACGGCTTTGCCACTGCCCGGTGAACATCTCCTCCGCAGTAGCGGCACGGGAGAAACGCAAGATCGTGTTGAGGGTCGTCCCGAGCTGCCGGGCGACGGCCCGCTTGCTGTGCCCGGCGGCGAGGAGAGCGTGGACAGTGGCGTGCTTGGCGCGGGTGCGTTCGGCGAACCGGTGCCCTGTCGGCCAGGGCGACGCGGCTGGCTCCGCCTCTTCCTGCGGTTCCTCAGGCTGGGCCGGCGCGGGACGCAAGCAGCCACGGTGCCGGTGGACGCACTTCTCGGCGGCTTCGCCCAGGTCGTGCCGGAGATGCCATCGGTCGGCGACCTGGAGGGACTGCGGGGCGCCGCGGGTGGCACCTTCGGCGAAGAAGGGCGCGCGGTCACGGCAGACGATCTCGATGCCGGGCCGCTCGGCGAGCCAGGCCGCGAGCGTGTCCGCCTCCCGATCGGGAAGGAGGTCGACCGGGCGACGTGTCTCGACGTCGACGAGCACGGTTCCGTAGACACGGCCCTTGCGCTGGGCGTACTCGTCCACGCCGACCACGAGGGGTACTGCGTTGGCGGGGTCCGGAGGCGAGGCGATCAGCCTCAGCAGGGTGTTCCGGCTGACCGGAACCTTGAAGGCGTCCGTCATCCGGGCGCCGGCCCGGCCCGCGAGCGCAAGACCGACCGATACCAGCATCGACCGCAGCCGCTCGGTCCGTCGCCCGAACCTACGTGGGACCGGGTACTTGCGCGGCGAAGGTCATGCGCTCGCAGGATTCCTCCTCGAAGACGAACCTCCGCACCCGCAACGCCACCACGACGAACTTGCCCGCCGTCGGCGAATCACGAGGAAATCGCAGGTAGGAGCCGTGTATTCGCCCCGACCAGCACCCGCACCCCGGACAGGCCGCCAGCCCTGCGGTCGTACGGGCCTCGACCCGGACGATCGTGTCGATCACCTCGACCGATTCCACCAACACGCCCTCGGCCGAGGAAAACAGCAGCTCGTTCAACTGCGGCGGCACTTCGTTCACGGCGAAGGACTGTCGACCACACCACCATCCAGCCAGGCGATTTTCGGGCGGACTTCAGTGGTTGTAGGCGGTCAGTGCGCGCATGGCTGGCCGGCCGCGCATGAACCTGGCTCCACTCATTCGCCCCCTTGGAATCGATCGTCCAGGGAACCGGGAGACGCTTCTACCGGCGGACCGCCGAGATCAGTCCGCCGGGCCGCTCCTCGCGCTGCGGCGGGGTGCTGATCGGGCGGCCGTAGGCGGCAGCGCGCTCGCGCAGGGTGTGGCTGTCGGCCTCCCAGCCGTGCCCGGCCAGCCAGCCCACCGGGTCGTCGGGCATCTCCGAGACCCACATGGACGCCGCCGATCCCGGCACGGCATCGGCGCCGAAGCGCTCGATCACGCCACGCGAGCCCAACGTCAGCCCCATCCGACTGCCAGCCGCCGACTGCGCGCTGATCCGGGCCAACAGCAACTCCACCGCATCCTCGGGCAGATAGATCAGCAGTCCTTCGGCGATCCACACGGTCGGCACCGCCGGGTCGTGCCCTGCGGCGGCCAGCGCGCCCGGCCAGTCCTCACGCAGATCCACCGCGACGGTGATCCGCTCACAGCGCGCGACAGCCCGCTCCTGGCGCAGCACCGAAGCCTTGAAGTCCAGTGGCGCGGCGGTGTCGACCTCGAACAGCCGGGTGCCCTCGGGCCACTCCATCCGGAAGGCCCGGCTGTCCATGCCGGCGCCGAGCAGCACGACCTGCCGGACCCCGGACGCGGAGGCCTGCTGCAACAGGTCGTCGAGGAACTTCGTCCTGATGACGATGGAGAACGCCACACCCAGCCAACGGCGGCGCGCGGCCTCGTCATCGGGCAGCGGCGGCGAGGAGGGCCACAAGCCGCCGGCGGTGGCAAAGGCCTGTGCCAGTGGGTCGCGGAACAGCGGGTTCTCCCGCTCGGTCTCCAGCGCCCGCACCCTGGCCACCCCCACCGCCGTGGCCCACACTCCCGACGGCTGCACCCGCTCCTGCTCATCAGTCACCGCGACAGCCTAGATGATCGATTCCAAGGGGGCCTGATGAGTGGAGCCATGTTCATGCGCGGCCGGCCAGTCGTGCGCGCACTGACCGCCTACGACCACCAAAACCACCACTAGGCGGAGATCAACAGTCCCCCTGTACGCGACCACACGAAGTGGACCAGAGCCCGAGTTCGGGAGTCACATGAGGGGACCGCAGTAGTCGAACTGCTCTCGCTGACCCCAGTCCAGGCGGTCGGCCAGACCGGCGGTGGTGAAGGCGGCTGCCAGTTCGTCGTGGCCTTCGGTGAAGTGGGCCCAGCTGTCGTAGTGGACGGGGACCACGCGGCGGGCGCCGAGGAGTTGGGCGGCCTCGGTGGCCTGGGTGCTGTCGAGGACGATCAGCTGGTTGTCGAAAAGTGCGGGGAAGCGGGGGGCGCCGGCGAAGAGGAGGGCGGTGTCAATGGGGGCGAAGCGCTCGGCGATCTCCTTGACCGCGTCGAGGGAGGCGTTGTCGCCGCTGACGTAGACGGTCGGCAGACCCTCTCCGGTCAGGATGAAGCCGACGACCTGGCCGGTGATCGGCTCGACCTCCTCACGCGGACCGGGGCCGTGGACAGCGGGGACGCCGGTCACGGTAACCGTGCCGCCGTCGGGTCGGTTCAGCTCGATGGACTCCCAGTCGGCCAGGCCCTTGGCCTTCTCCCCCAGGCGCTGTCCGCCACCGGGAGTGGTGAGGGTGAGCGGGACGTCGGCGAGCAGGGCCCGGCCGGAGGTGTCGAGGTTGTCGGGGTGCTCGTCGTGCGAGAGCAGGACCACGTCGATGAGGCCGAGGTCGGCGGGGGTGCCGCTGGAGGGAGCGGTCTTGGTCAGGAACCGGCCGCCGGGACGGGCGTAGTCGCCCGGGGCGTCGAAGGTCGGATCGGTCAGGAAGCGCAGGCCGCCGTACTCGAAGAGGGCGGTCGGGCCGCCGAAGACGCGGACCGGGAACGGGCTGGTCGTTGCGGGGAGAGAAGACACCAGGCACCTCACGGATGGATATCGTCGAACCGTGATACGACCGTAGTCGCTTCTCACGGATGCATGCAAGCCGTACCATGAGGAACATGAAGGAGTCCGTGATCGAACAGCCCAGCCTGCCGCCCGCACAGGGCGAGGAAGAGCACCTCTCTCTCGCCCTTGCCAACAGCGCGATCGCGCTGGCCGGCGGGCACACGGTCGATCTTCTGGGCACTCCCGCGCAGGCGAACCACTGGCTGACGGAACGCGGTCTCGCCCCGGTCGACGCCGGCATGCGGGAGGTGTGCGCGGCACAGCTGCGCTCGCTGCGCGAACAGATCAGGTCGCTGTTCGCCTCCCGCGCCGAAGGTCTGCCCGCCCTCCCCGCCGCGGTTCGGGCCATCAACGACGCGATGACCCGCGTCCCCACCGCTCCGCTGCTGCAGTGGGACGACGAGACCGGCCCCTACCGCGCCACCCCCCACCCCACCACCGCGATCGTGGACCACGCCCTGGCCACCCTCGCCGCTGACGCCGCCGACCTGCTCACGGGCCCCGATGCGGGCCGCCTCACCGCCTGCGGCTCTGCACCCTGCAACCGCTACCTGCTCCGCTACGGCCGCCGTCACTGGTGCTCCACCCGCTGCGGCGACCGCGCCCGCGCCGCCCGCGCCTACGCCCGCCGCACCACCTCCTCCACCACGGTGAACGCGTCTCGTTGAACCTCATGCTCGACCAGTCCCACGATCCCGGCCTCCGTGCCGCGCCGCCCAGTTCGACGGCGGACCTCAAACGGCACGCTGAGCTTGTTCTTTATGGTCCGAGCCGCCATGAGAGTGCGTGACGCGACCCGATCGGATGCTGAGTAGGGTTGTGGCCATGGCCAAGGGGATGGGGCGGCTGCCCAAGGTGGACCTGGACAGCGGTGTCGAGGACGTGACGCTGTCCATCCTGAAGTGGCTTGGCGAGCAGGGGGTCGGTGCCATGATCCGGGTCGACGCGGAGCGCATGCGTGATGGTCAGCCGGCGTGGACATTCGCCGCTTCCGGTGGGCCGCTGGACGGTGGGGTGAGGGCCGACGGCGACTCGGTCGCCGAGTGCATGGGCAGGGCGCTGCTTCGATTGCGCGAGGCCGGGCTGGCTGTTCCGTTCTGAAGTCGTGTTCCGCCTCCGAGCTGATCGCGTTCGGTGACGTTTTCGGGGCGTCTGGTGGTCTTGCCCACGTCGTAGCGGGTGGCGGGGTGCCGGTTCTTCGAGCCGAGTGGTCTGCCGGGGCCGGGCCGGGCCGGGCCGGCCCGGCTGGGTTTGGGTGCACGGGCCGGGCAGGGCAGGTTCGGGCGGAGGTTTCTGAACCCCCGGTGGACCCGGGCGGGGGTGAGCCGGTCAGGTCCGGCCGGTTTCTCCCAGGGGCGGCGGAGGTCCGCGGCCAGCGGCCGGGCGAGGCGGAGTTGGGTGTGGGCCGCGACGATGAGCCATGTCCATCGGTCCGCCGCGTCGAGGGTGCGGAGCTTCGGGCGGGTCCAGCCCAGCGTCTGCTTGATCATCCGGAAGTGTGTTCCAGGTCGAATCTGCGAAGGAACGCCTGCCGGCGCAGGTCGACGCCCTCGCCCGGCACGTCGGTGGCCGACGTCCACAGCCAGACGGGGAGCGGAAGCGGAACTCCTTGCCGCGCTTGGGCGGGCGTCCGCCCTGCGGCGATCAGATCCACGGCACCGGGACCGGCTTGCGCATCACACGGTCCGTGCGCATCCGTCCGAGGACCTCCACCGGCAGTCCTTCCAGCAGATAAGCCATGCGCGGGGCGTCATAGCCGGCGTCGAAGACGATCAGGACGTCGCTGTCACCCGCCTGCCAACGGCCCATGTCGATGAGGTCGGTGACCACGCGGCGGACCTGGGCAGCAGTGACCTCGGCGACATCGTCGGCCGGCCCCCAGCCGCAGCGCGTCCAGGATCTGACACCACGAGGTCCGGCCCGACTCCGGCGCGGCGAAGAACGAGTAAGGCCGGCCGGGCACGGACTGGTCCGAGGAGCGTCCGCTGCGGCCGTAGACGTGGCAGAACAAGCGATCCACGGTGGTCGTGGCGTCCGGCCGGAGCCACTGGGTGACGTCCACCGCCAGGACCAGGCGCCCGCCGGCGGCTTCGGGCTGCGGCAGCCCTGCCAGCACCTGCCAGCACCTGCCAGCACCTGCCAGCACCTGCCAGCACCTGCCGCAGCCTCGGCACATCCAAGTGGCAGACCCATTCCCCCACGGCGTTCGTACTGGTCAAGTGCCTCTCTGGTCGGAGCACAGGATCAGACGGAGGCCGTGTTCACGTCCCTGGAATCCCCGTATGAGCGATCACGTTCGGGGCATCGTTCGAGGTCAGACCATAAAGAACAAGCTGAGTGCCTGTTCCTGAACCGGCTCGCCCGCCGGGCAGGAGTACGCCGTCGGTCTGTTCACTGGCGCTGGGCCGAGTCCCCGGTCGGGCCCGAGTCAGCTCCCGGGCAGGATCGCCCAGAGCGCGTCGCGGGCCTCGCCGAACTCGCCTCCGCGTTCGGAACGGCGGCCTCCGCCCCTCTCCTGGCCGCCGTACTCACGCGTCGGCTCGACTTCCAGCGCGCAGTCGCCGAACGCGAACCGGATCCGGCCGGCTGTCTCCACCGGCTTCCGCAGCTCGGCCAGGATCTGGGCGTACCGGCTCGCGCAGACGCTGCCGGCCCTCTCGCCGTCGGCGGTCTCCTCAGCTTGTCGTTCAACCCTCAAGTGAGCCCGACACGCATCATCAAGGAGGCCATCAAGTGGGCACGGCACAGCATGGCTCGCGGACCGAAGGAGTGGACATGCTGTCCCGCTTCCGGAGCGAGGTCCATGCCTGTATGACTGCGCGGGGCGACGCGCTGTTCGAGTCATGCGACGCGCTGCTGTGCACGGATGGGCCGGTGCGGACGCTGGTCGACCTGGCGCTCGCGCCTGAACACCGCCGGGGACACGGAGCCCTCTATGGCGGCCTCAACCAAGGACGGATCGATGGGGTCCGGCTCCGTCGCGCTCTGGCCTCGATGCCGTTGCCGAGGGCGGCGGACGGTCGGATCGTGCTGGCCGCGGACGTCTCGCCGTGGCTGCGTCCAGACGCCAACACCTCCCCCGACCGGGCCTTCTGCCACACGTTCGGCCGCGGCCGGGCAAAGCACCAGATGGTCCCTGGCTGGCCGTACTCGATTGCGGCCGCGCTTGAAACCGGCCGCACCTCGTGGACGGCGGTACTGGACGCGGTACACCTGGAGCCCGGCGCGGACGTCGCCGCGGTGACCGCGGTCCAACTCCGCGAAGTCGTCGAGCAACTCGTCGCTGCCGACCAGTGGAAGCCGGGCGATCCCGAGGTAGACCTGCGAGCGAAGACCGGCTCTCCGGCTGGTGCACCGACACCGTCCCACCCCGGGCCCCGCCGTCCACCGGGCTCGAAGAACCGGCGCCCGGCCACTCGCCATGACTTGGGCAGAGTCCTCGTGACCGGCGAGTCATACAGCCGACCCGCCCACCACAAGGTCGGTACAAAGCCCCGCCGCACGAGACAAACAACAAGCTAATGGCGGAGGCAGGTGTGCTGCCGTGGTTCGTGCGTAGTTCGGGCACTCAGACCGACGGCAACATCCGCTCATGCCGATGAGCGGACACCTGGCCTTGAGCCGGCACGGAAAGCCGCAGCGTACAGGTTGGACCGAACCAGGGTATTTTCGATACGATACGGTAGCGTAGCGGAATTGAGGTGCGGGGTGGGTACTTCGGAGTCCAGCGGCATGACTCAGCCCTCGGCGATGGGACGGCCGCGGGATTCCAGCCGTGACCTGGCCATTCTTGACGCGACACTGTCACTGCTGACCGAGGTGGGATACGAGCAGCTCTCGATGGAGGCGGTGGCCGGGCGTTCCGGGGCAGCGAAGACGACGATCTACCGCCGGTATCGCGACAAGGCGGCGCTGGTCGCCGCAGCGGTCGAGCGCCGCGCGCCCGCGAAGCCCCCACAGCCTGCGGGAGAGAGTCTCCGGGAGGACGTGCATTCCCTGGCGGCATGGCTCGCGCAGAGCATCTCCGAACAGGACGTGGGTCTGCTCGGGGCTCTGTTCGCCGGCATGCGCAGCGACGCGCGGCTCGCCCAGGCGATGCGGCGGATCCTGCGGCGTGACGAGACCTCGATGACGGACGGACTTGTTCGCCAAGCGGCCGAGCGGCTGGCGCCCGGGGCGGCAACGCTCTTTGCCGAGGTCGCTCCCGCGGTGATCGTGCATCGCATCGTGGTCGTGGGCGAACCGTGCGACGCCGCCTTCGTTGCGCATCTCGTCGACGACATCCTCTTGCCGCTCCTGCGCCGTACCTGAGCGTCCTCTTGCGCGATCCGGCCGATTCGAATCACTCGCAATCCGGGAGACATGATGAAAGCAGTGCGCTATGACCGTTTTTCGGGCATCGACGGGATTTACCTCACGGACGTCCCCGAGCCCGTGGCCGGCCCGGGCGAGGTGGTGGTGCGGGTCGAGGCCGGTGCGCTCAACCCCGGGGCGCTACCGGCGCTGCACGGCAGTTCGTACACGCCGGGTCGCGATCTCGCCGGTGAAGTCGTTGCGGTCGGTGCCGACGTGCTCGACTTCACCGTCGGTGACGCGGTGCTGGGCAGGCTCCAGAGCTGGGACGCCCACGCCCAGTTCGTCGCCATCCCCGCCGTCCAGCTGGTGAGCAAGCCTCAAGCCCTCCCCTGGGACGTGGCGGGCTCGCTCTACACCACACCGATGGCGGGCCTCGGTGCCATCCGGGCGGTTGACCCCCGGCCGGGCGAGACCATCGTGATCTCGGGCGCCTCGGGCGGCGTCGGGTTCACCGCCGCCCAGCTCGCGCTCCGTGCCGGAGCGACGGTGATCGGTCTGACCAGCGACGCACATTTCGACCTGCTCCGGCAAAATGGCATCCAGCCTGTCCAATACGGCGAGGGCGAACAGGAACGGATCCTCGCCACGACCGACCGAGCCGATGCCTTCATCGACGCCGTCGGTGGCGGCTACATCGACCTCGCCATCAACCTCGGCGTTCCGATAGACCGCATCGACACCGTCGTCGACTATCGCGGAGCGAAAGAGAAGGGCGTCAAATCTCTCGGAACGACCGATGCCGGCGGCACCCCGGCGCTGGCCGAACTGGCCGCCCTCGCCGCTACCGGCGACCTGTACATCCCCATCGCCGCAACGTACCCACTCACCGCCGTGCGCGACGCCTATCAGGCCTTGGCCGACCGCAAGACCCACGGGCGCATCGTGCTCCACCCCCAAGATCTCGCCTGAACCACCCTCGTCCCACATCCGCTCATGACGCAAAGCGCTCGCTCGCCGATCCAGTTCGGCGGGGTCATTCCGAGCTCGATGCCGGCGCTGGGAACGACCCGACGTGAACTCAGGTCATCGTCGTGCTGCGATGACGGGTATGCCGAGTTCGACCGGCGCGACGCGAGCCAGGCGCTTGGTCTCCTCGCGTTTCTGCCGGAGGAAGGTGAGAGTGAGGTCGATACCCTCGACCTCACCGAGCCATGCCTCGTGCGCGGCCGGGCACTTGGCCACCCCGTCGCCGTCCAGCTCGGCCGCCGCCCGCTTCCGCAGCCGACGGCCCCGACGCCACTGCCTGGCACGACACGCCGCAGAACAGAACACCGCGTCGGGCCGCACTCCCGGCCTCAGCCGTTCACGTGGGAACACCCCGGCGGTCAAGCCTCCGCGCGGCGGGGCACGACCGCGTCGGCGGGCGTCGTCAGCGGGTGCACGGCGGTCATGGCTTCATCAAGGAGCTTGGGCAGCGGGACACTTCCGCCCTCCTGCACCCAGGCTTCGACGGCAGCGTCCAGACAGCTCACGGCGCTGGCGACAAGGGCGGAGGCCGCAGGGTCGGGGCGGGAAGCGGTGGCCGGGACGGTACGGCGTGCCACTTCGGGAAGAAGCAACTCCCGCCAACGCCGGTTCCTTTCGTGAAGGCGGGCGCGGATGGAGGGTGACTCCACGATCACCCGGGCCGTCTGCAGGGCGGCGCCCAGATCCTTGGCCTGCTCGCGGACCGGGGGTTCCAGCGCGTGCCGCAGCGCCGTCCACACCGGTTCGTCCTGCGGGTGCCGCACCGGCGCGTCCCGGACCTGTTCGGCGTGGTCCTCGACCAGTGCCAGGGCCACGTCTTCCCTGGTGGGGAAGTACCGGAAGAACGTGGCGCGACACCGGCACATCCACCTCCAGCGACGACGCGTGGCGGCGCACCTTCGACATCACCGTCGCCGAGACGGTCGCCTTCCTGGCGTCACCAGGGGCCGGCTACGTCAACTGTGCGGTCATCGATGTCGACGGAGGCGGGGCCAAGCCCGTGATCTCCTGGTGACACCCCTCGCATCCTGACCCGCGGTGCGCCGGGCGCGCGTCTCACCGAAGGCCGGTGGGCCGACCGCCCGCGTCACCGCGGCGTGGCGGTTGGCCCGCTGGTCCTTGGGCTCGGTAATCGTTCGCCTGACCCGGTGGACAGGCGCTAACGCCCTGTCCACCGAGGTTCTCTGCGCTCCACGAAGGCCCGTGCTCCTTCCTGCGCGTCCTGCGAGGCGAACACGGCGTCGGAGAACGGGGCCTGTCTGCGCCATACCTCGTCCTGCGGCCAGCCGGGGGCGGCGCTCGCCACGGCCTTGGCGCACCGCACGGCCAAGGGCGCGTTCCCGGCGACACGTCCGGCGAGTTGCAGCGCCGCCTCCAGCGCCTGGCCCTCGGGCACGACGCGGTTGACCAGTCCCAGTCGCTCCGCCCGCTCGGCGTCGATCGGGTCGCCGGTGAGCAGCAGTTCCATCGCGACGGAGCGCGGCAGCCGCTGCGGCAGCCTGATCATTCCGCCGCCCCGTGCCACCAGGCCGCGCCTGACCTCGGGCAGCCCGAAGCGCGCCCCCCGCGCCGCCACCACCAGGTCGCAGGCGAGGGCGAGTTCGCAGCCGCCGCCGAGCGCCCAGCCCTCGACCGCGGCGATGATCGGCTTCTCGGGGGGTGCCTCGACGAGCCCGCCGAAGCCACGCCCCGGCAGCGCCGGCCGCTCCCCGAGCGCGAACCGTTTCAGGTCCATGCCCGCGCAGAAGGTCCCGCCGGCACCGGTGAGGACGGCGACGGACAGGTCAGGTGAGTCGTCCAGGCGGTCGACGGCCTGGGCGACGAGGTGGGCGGCCGCCAGGGTCATCGCGTTCTTCTGTGCCGGCCTGTTGACGGTGATGACGAGGACCCGGTCGTGGGCGTCCACCAGGACCTCGGGGGCGGCGCTCACCTCGGGCCCATGCGCAGGGCGCCGTCGAGGCGGACGGTCTCGCCGTTGAGGTAGGGGTTGCGCACCATGGCCAGCGCCAGGTCGGCGTAGTCCGCGGCATGGCCGAGACGCCTGGGGTGCGGAATGGTCTCGGCGATGCTCTGCCGGATGTCCTCGCGCAGCCTGGCCAGCATCGGGGTGTCGAAGGTCCCGGGCGCGATGGTGTTGACCCGGATCGCCCAGCTCGCGAGGTCCCGGGCCGCCACCAGGGTCATCGCGTGCACGCCGCCCTTGGAGGAGGCGTACGAGGTCTGGCCGATCTGTCCCTCGAAGGCCGCCGCCGACGCGGTCAGCACGATGGCACCGCGGTCGCCGTCCTCGACGGTGTTGCCGGCCATGGCGGCCGCGGCCAGCCGCAGGACGTTGTAACTGCCGACGAGGTTGACCTCCAGGACCTGCCGGTAGCTGTCCAGGGCGGCGGGTGCGCCGGACTTGTCGAGGATGCGCAGCCGGTCCCCGCCGCGGCCCGCGCAGTGCACGACGGCTCGCAGGTCGCCGTTCTCCCGGGCCGCTTCGAGGGCGGCCCGCAGACTGTCCTCGTCGGTGATGTCGGCGGGCACGAACCGGACTCCGCCGCCTATCGCGGCAGCCGTCTGTGCACCGGACGAGCTGGGCAGGTCGGTGATGACCACCTTCGCCCCCGCCTCGGCGAACGCCGCCGCGGTCGCGGCTCCCAGGCCGGAGGCACCGCCGGTGACGAGTGCGGTGATGGCGTCTAGCTGCATGTGTCCTCCTGCATGCGTTCTCCCCAACAATCAGGCATGTCAAATAAAAGATTTGTCTGTTTCGACAGTGCTCTCAACTAGCCAGTGCGGGCCGCCCATTGGCCTCACCTGGACTGTACCGATAGAATCAAGTAACTAATTTAGCTTAAACGTCTGCCTCCCCGTAGAAGGGTGCCATGACGAAACAGGCCCGCTCGCATCCCGCCGGGCGCACCTTGCCCCTGCTCTCGAACTGGCTCCGTCACGTGATGGGCATCGACCCGAACGCGACGGCACTGACCTTCGCGGAGTCGAGCCTTCCGTGGTCGTACCTCGCCGACGCCACCCGTGATCTGGACACTCTCCTGAGCAGCCACCCCTCCGCCCGACGGGTCGGCCTCGTGCTGCGCAACAGGCCGGCCCAACTGGCCGCGCTGCTGGCCGTGATCGCCACCGGACGGCAGGTCGTCACCCTCAGCCCCCACGTGGGCGAGACGGGCCTCGGCGACGACATCCGCTCGCTGCGCCCGGACGTCGTCATCGCCGACGAGGAGGACTGGGCCCGGGGCGTCGTCCGGGAGGCCGCCGAGGACATCGGCGCCGTCCCCCTGATCGCTCACCAGGACTCCGGCCTGCGACTCCGGCCGGACTCCTGGACGCCCGCGCCGCCCCGGCTGCCCGCGGATGACGTGGCCGTGGTGATGATGACCAGCGGCACCACCGGCAAGCCCAAGCGTGTCTCGCTGACCTATCCGCAGCTGACCGCCGCCTTCCAGGCCGCCGGCACCATGCTCGACGACAGCACCGGCCCGCGCCTGCGCCGGGGGTGCGTCATCCTGTGGTCCTCGCTCGCCCACATCAGCGGGCTGTACTTCGCGATCGCCCACGCCGTCGACGGCCGGTCCGTCGCCCTGATGGAGCGGTTCCAGGTCGAGGAGTGGGCCCGGCTGGTACGCCGGCACCGGCCCCGCCAACTGCGCCTGCCGCCCACCGCGATCCGCATGGTGCTGCGCGCGGAACTCCCCGCCGACACCTTCAGCAGCGTGCGGGCGATCGGCTCCGGCACGGCGCCCCTGCCGCCCGAACTGGCCGAGGAGTTCGAGGCGCGGTACGGAGTGCCGGTCCTCGCCACCTACGGCGCCACCGAGTTCGCCGGCGCCATCGCGGGCTGGTCGCTCGCCGATCACCGCCAGTGGGCGGAAGCGAAGCGCGGCAGCGTGGGCCGCGCGCACCGCGGCATCGAACTGCGTGTGGTCGACCGTACGACACAGGACGTCCAGACACCGGGCGGCGTCGGACTCCTGGAGGTCCGCGGCCCCCAACTGCCCGTCACCGACGGGCGCTGGCTGCGCACCAATGACCTCGCCTCGCTGGACGAGGACGGCTTCCTGTTCATCCACGGCCGCGCGGACGACGCGATCAACCGGGGCGGATTCAAGATTCCGCCGAGCGTGATCGAGGACGCACTGCACCAGCATCCGGCGGTGAGTGACGCCACTGCCGTCGGGCTGCCGGACGAACGTCTCGGTGAAGTGCCGGTCGTGGCGGTCACGTTGTGCGGTCAGGCCAGCAGGCAGGACCTGCTCGATCATCTGGCCAGCCGACTGACGCGCTATCAGATGCCGGTGGATCTGCGGATTCTGGACCAGCTGCCGCGGACCCCCTCGCTCAAGGTCGACCGGCCCCGGCTCCAGGAACTGTTCACCGCCAACGGTAGCTAGTGCCCCGACAGGCGGCCGCCCGCCCACGAAGCAAGGAGAGATGGTGACCACGTTGACGGACCGGCCGGACTACGGCCTCCTCACCGACGATGCCGTGGAGCGCTCACGCCGCCGCATCGGTGTCCCCCAGCGCCGCCTGCCACCGCACAACCTGGCGGTGAGCACCGACGGAATCCGTCACTTCGCGCTCGGATACGGCGACGACAATCCCCTGTGGTGCGACCCCGCACACGGCCCGGCCACCCGGTGGAAGGGCACGATCGCACCGCCGAACTTCCTGTACACCATGGGCGAGAACGCCGTCGAACCGGACGACCGGGCCAAGGCGATCCTCAAGGGCGACCCGTTCGCCGGGCTCGGCGCCTACCAGGCGGCCATGGAGTTCGAGTACTACCGGCCGCTGCACCTGGGCGACCGCTGCTCCTGTCTGCGGGCCCAGGTCGGCGTCCAGGTCAAGCCGAGCTCCTTCGGGGGCCGGGCCGCCCATGTCACCAACGACTTCCTGTTCGCCGACGGCGCGGGCCAGGTGGTCGCCCTCCAGCGCGGCACCTGGATCCACGCCGAACGGCACACCAGCAGGAATCGGGCGGACGGGAAGGAGGACCTGGAGTTTCCCCCGTACACCGCCGAGCAACTCGCCGAGATCGACGCCGCCTACGACGCCGAGGAGCGCCGCGGGGCGAACACCCGCTACTTCGAGGACGTCCACGTCGGCGACGAGCTCCAGCCCCGGGTCAAGGGGCCGCTCACCGTGACCGACGTGGTCGTCTGGCACGTGGGCTGGGGCATGCAGCTGACGCCGCCGGGGGCCTTCGCGGTCGCCCGGCGGGTACGGCGCAAAGCCCCCGGTCTGTACCCGCCCAACGCCCGGAACATCCCGGACACCGTGCAGCGGCTGCACTGGGAGCCGGAGCGCGCGCGGGAGCTGGGCATCCCCATGAGCTACGACTACGGCGGCATGCGCGAGACCTGGCTGACGCACGCCCTGACGGACTGGATGGGCGACGACGGCTGGCTGTTCAGACTCCGCTGCGAGCACCGCAGGTTCAACTACGTCGGGGACACCACATGGGTGCGCGGTGTCGTGGTGGACAAGGTGCGGACCGACGTCGGCAACGAGGTGCACATCGAGGTGGCCTGCCACAACCAGCGTGGCGAGGTCTCGACACCGGGACGGGCCGTCGTTCTCCTGCCGACCCGTCAGGCCCCGGTGCGCCTGCCGGAACCGCCGGCGGAGACGCTCGGCGAACTGCTGGACGCGGAGATCGCGAGGTTCGCCGACTGACGGGGCAGGGCCCGGGTCAGCGCAGCGTCCACTTGGGTTTGACGAAGGTCTCGCGCGAGACCTGCGGCTTGCCAAGCGGATTGCCGATCGTCGTGTAGTGCCAGCCGAGCGCCTGGGCCGCCTCGCGGTCCAGGCCGTGCGTCTCCCAGATCGCCCGGACGGTTCCCTGCACGGCCGCGGGCGGCTTGGCCGCGATGATGCGCGCCAGCTCGTCGGCCCGGCCCCACAGTTCCGGGTAGGGCACCAGCTCGGACACCAGACCGATCTCACGCGCCCGCGCGGCCGACATCCGCTCGTCCAGCCCGAGCAGTGCCCACCGCAGGGCCTCGCCCAGGGGGATGCGCCGGGCCAGCCCGATGGGCTCCAGGGCCGACGTCATGCCGTAACTCACATGCGGGTCGAAGAAGGTGGCGTCGTCCGCGCCGATCACGATGTCGCAGTCGTTGAGCCAGTAGAAGGCACCGCCGGCGACCATCCCGTGCACGGCGGCGACGACCGGCTTCCACACCCTGTTCTGCTTGGGACTCAGCCCCCGCCCCGGGTCCTCCTGGCTCCAGACGTTCCCGGCGAGATGGATCCGGTCGTCGACGTCGGTGCCCGTGCAGAAGGCGCGTTCGCCGGCGGCCCGCAGGACCACCACGTGGACGGCGTCCTCGGTGCGCACACGCTCCCAGATGTCCCGGAACTCGTCCACCATGGTCTGGTTGAACGCGTTGAGCTTGTGGGGGCGGTTGAGAGTCACCGTCGCGACGTGATCCGTCACCTCGAACAGGACGGTCTCGTACGCGCGCTCACCGGCGCTGAACTCCTGGTCCGACATCATCGTTCCTCTCGCCCGCCGGGTTCGCGGCCACGGGATGGGATCCTCCGGAAGCTGGCACGCCAGATAGCTTAATCATTACACTCAATGAGAGGCTAGCGATCCGTACCCGGTACGACCATGGAAGGGCCGGTCGATGGTGGACTTCGAACTCTCCGAGGAACAGGCCGCGTTGCGCGAGGCGTCGCGGGATCTGCTCACCTCGTACTGCCCTCCGCATCTCGTCCGCTCGGTCCTCGACGCGGGACTGGACGTCGACGAGAAGCTGTGGAGCAGGGGCGCGCGCATGGGCTGGACGGGCCTCGCGACCCCCGAGGGCCACGGAGGCGCCGAGCAGGGGCTGGCGGAACTCTGCCTGGTAGCCGAGGAGTTGGGACGCGCGGCGACGCCGGGCCCGTTCATGGAGACGGCCCTGGCGTCGATGGCCGCCGCGTGGGGCCCAGGCCTGAGCGATCTTTCCGCACAGGCCGCGACGGAACTCGGCGAAGGGCGGCTGAAGGCGGGGTTCGTACACCACGGTTCCCTCACCGCACGCCGGGAGGGGCAGGGCCTCGTGCTGTCGGGCCGGGCCGCGGCCGTGCACGCCGCCGCCTGTACCGACTGGCTGCTGGTGACGCTCACCGGGGACGAACCGCACGTCCTCCTGGTCCCGACGTCCGCTGCCCGTACGGAGCGGCGCACCACCCTGGACCTGACGCGTTCCTGGTACGACGTCGTGTTCGACGAGGTGACCGTGTCGGCCGCGCAGGTGCTGTCCGACCGCCCCGACGACGCGGACCGGTGGGCGGACGCGATGACGGTCCTCACCGCCGCGGACGCGCTGGGCGTGGGGCAGCGGCTGCTGGAGATGACGGTCGGCCATGTCACCGTGCGCGAACAGTTCGGCCGTCCGCTGGGCAGCTTCCAGGCCGTCAAGCACAAGGCCGCCGACATGCTGATCACCCTGCGGGGTCTGCGGGCCGCCACCTACTACGCGGCCATGGCCTTCGACGCGGGCCGCGAGGACGCCACCATGGCGGCCGCCGTGGCCAAGGCATTCGCCGGCGAACGCCTCCCCGAGGTCGCCGGAGAGGCCCTGCAGTCCCACGGCGGCACCGGCTTCACCTGGGAACACGACCTGCACCTGTATCTGCGGCGGGCCACGGTGGACTCCCTGGTCCACGGCACCGCCGCCCACCATCACCAGCGGGTACTCGCCCACCTGGAACGCGCGGCGGTCACCCGGCAAGCCGCTTGAGCAGTTCCATGTCCTCGACCCGCCGGTCGTGGGTGACCGCGATCGGCGAGACGTTCAGCCCCGTGACCCCGCTGTCGCGGAACGCCGCGACCCGTTCCGCGAGCAGTCCGCTCGGTCCCACCAGGGCCACCGCGTCGACCAGTTCCCCGGGTACCGCGGCGGCCGCCTCGTCCTTGCGGCCGCTCTGGTACAGCTCCTCGATCTCCGCCGCCGGCCCTTCGAAGCCGTACCGCGCGACGAGGGCGTTGTAGAAGTTCCGGCCCCGGGCTCCCATCCCGCCGACGTACAGGGCGACGTATTCGCGGACCCGCTGCCGTCCGGCCGCGAGTTCCTCCTCGTCGTCGCTGACGAGGACCTTGACGTCGGCGACGATCCGGAGCGGCGGCAGCCCGGCCCGGCGCCGGGCGCGCCCGGCCTCCAGGGAGGGACCGAAGACGTCCTTGGCCGCCTCCGGGAAGTACAGCGTGGGCTGCCACCCCTCGCACAGTTCCGCCGCCAGCTCCACGCTCTTGGGCCCCAGAGCCGCCAGGACGATCGGGATGTCCGGCCGGACAGGATGGTTGATGAGTTTCAGGGCACGTCCCCCCCGGCCCGTGCCCCCGCGCTCGGCGGTCAACGGCATTTGGAAGACCCGGCCCTCGTGCCGCAGGGGCTCGCGCCGCCAGACGGTCCGGCAGATCTCGACCACCTCCCGGATCCGGGTCAGCGGTGATGTGTGGGCCAGCCCGTGGAACCCCTCGACCACCTGGGGGCCGGACGCGCCGATGCCCAGCTCGAACCGTCCTTCCGACACGAAGTCGAGGCCGGCCGCGGTCATCGCGAGGAGCGCGGGGGTGCGCGAGTACACGTTGAGGATGCTGGTCGCGAGGCGCATCCGTTCGGTGCGGGCGGCGAGGTGGCCGAGCTGGCTCACCGAGTCGAAGGTGTACGCCTCGGGCAGCAGCACCGAGTCGACCCCGGCCGCCTCGAAGTCGCCCAGCCGCCGGGCGGCTTCGGCGAAGCCGCCCGAGTAGCTCATCAGCAGTCCCACGTCCATGAGGAGCCTCTCTATTTCCGCCGGGGCCGGGGCCAGGACCGGCACCGGATCGCGGCGGCACGGGGATGAGGTGCGAGGAGGTCAGGCACGAGCCTCCTCGGCGGACTGCTCCGTGGCCCCCGCCCCCCGCAACCGGTCGCGCAGCTCGAACTTGCGGACCTTCCCCGAGGGGGCCCGCGGGAGATCGGGAACGACGACGATGCGCTCGGGTGCCTTCTGCGGTGCCACCCGGTGCCGGGCGAACAGCTCGCGCACCTCCTCGACGTCGAGTGTGCCGCTGTCGAGGACCACGAAGGCGGCCACCCGCTCGCCGTACCGCGGGTCGGGTTCCGCGACCACGGCGGCGTGCCGGACCCGTGGATGGGTGGTGAGGATGTCCTCGACCTCCTTGGAGGCGATGTTCTCCCCGCCGCGGATGATGATGTCCTTGATGCGGTCGGTGATGGTCAGGTGGCCGTCCTCGTCGAGCCGCCCCACGTCGCCGGTACGGAACCAGCCGCCGGGCAGGAACGCCGCTGCGTCGTACGCGCGGTTGCGGTAGCCGACGAACTGGCTGGGGCCACGGGTCACGACCTCGCCCGCCTCCCCCACCGGCAGCGGACGCAGCTTGTCGTCGACGATCCGTATCTCGTCGCCGAAGCGCACCAGGCCGTCCGTCATGGACCGCTGCCGTGCCGAGGCGTCCAGCGGGGAGGTCGCACACCGGGGGTGCTCCGTGCTGCCGTAGGCGCGGGCGACCACGATGCCCGCGTCGTCGGCCCTGGCGACCAGCGCGGGCGGGACGTTGGCGGCACCGATCTGGACGAACCGCAGGCTGGAGATGTCGCGGCCGTGCTCCTCGGCGGCCCTCAGCAGCGCCTCCACGTGCAGGGGGGTACCGCTGGTGATGGTGCACCGGAACTCCTCGACGAGTTCGACGGCCCGGCGTTCGTTCCAGCGGTCCATGTGCACCGTGTCGGTGCCCCCGGCGATCCCGCTGCACGCGGCCAGCAGCCCCGCGACATGGCCGGAGGGCCAGGGGATGAGGCGGGTGTCGTCGGGTCCGGCCTCGTTCATCAGGTCGCCCTTGCGCAGCTCGTGCAGCAGGGTGTTGTGGGTGTGCTGCACGCCCTTGGGCGTGCCGGTCGTCCCCGAGGTGTAGATCACCGCGCACACGTCGTCGGCGAGTACGTCCACGGGCGCCGGCGCCTCATCCGTGTGGGCCAGCAGCGTGTCCCAGGAGACCGCGTCCGGTGCCGGCCGGTCGCCGATCATCACGACGTGTTCGAGGGTGGGCCCCGCGTCGAGGCGGGCCAGGCGGTCGACGAAGTCGATGGAGCGCCAGGCGTCGGGCAGGACGAGCACCCTCGCCCGGGCGTCGCGCAGGATGACCCCGACCTCGGCGGAGTCGTAGATGTGGGTGATGGGCAGCACGACCGCGCCGGCCAGCCAGGCGCCGAAGTACGACACCACCAGCTCCAGCCGGTTGGGGACCTGTACGGCGACCACGTCACCGGGCCGCGCCCCGAGCCGGCGCAGCCCGGCCGCCGCTCGCCTGCCCAGCGCGAGTACGTCCGCCAGGGTCACCGTGGTCGTCTCGACCTCCGAGGCGAACACGAACCGCGTCCCGGGCACCCGCCGGCCGGCGTCCTCCAGGGCATCGGCCATGGTGCGCGAGGAGTAGTGGCCCTCCCGGTACCAGCGCTCCCGCAGCGCGGCCAGGTCCTGCCGCCGCTGCTCGGGTGTCACGCTCACTGCCGTCTCCTCAGGTGTCCGCGTCGCGGTCATGTCACTCGGCCAGTTCGAAGACGGTGGCGTTGGCGGTGCCGCCGCCCTCGCACATGGTCTGGAGGCCGAACCGGATGCCGTGGCGGCGCATGTGGTGCAGCAGCCGGGTGGCGAGGATCGCACCGGACGCACCGAGCGGATGTCCCACCGCGATGGCCCCGCCGAGCGGGTTGACCCGGTCCGGATCGGCCTTCACCTCGCTCTGCCAGGCGAGCGGTACCGGAGCGAAGGCCTCGTTGACCTCGAAGGCGCCGATGTCCCCGATCGACAGGCCGGCGCGTTGCAGCACTTTGTGGGTGGCGGCGATGGGAGCCGTCAGCATCATCACCGGGTCGTCCCCGACGACGGCGCCCGCGCGGATCGTCGCCAGCGGGCGCAGTCCGTGCCGGCGGGCCAGCTCGGCCGTCGTGATGAGCAGTGCGGCGGCCCCGTCGGAGGTCTGGGAGGCGTTGCCCGCGTGGATGACCCCGTCCTCCTGGAACGACGGCTTGAGCCTCGCCAGGGTCTCGGGGGACGTGCCCCGGCGCAGTCCCTCGTCCTGCGTCAGATCCGGCGCCGCGGGCACGGTGACCAGCTGCTCGTCGAAGACCTCCGCGTCGATGGCGGCGGCGGCCAGTGCGTGCGAACGCGAGGCGTACTCGTCGAGCCGGTGCCGGTCGAGTCCCCATTTGCGGGCGATCATCTCGGCTCCGGTGCCCTGTTCCAGCCGGTCGGTCCGGTAGCGGTCCAGGACGGTCCGCCCGTAGGGCAGGCCGGTCTGCCGGGCGGCTCCGAGCGGAACGCGTGACATGGACTCGACGCCGCCCGCGATCACCCAGTCGTAGGCGCCCGCGACGACGGCGTGCACCGCCGATTCGACGGCCTGCTGGCTGGAGCCGCAGGCCCGGTTGAAGGTGACGCCCGGAATGCTCTCGGGCCAGCCGGCCGCGAGGGTGGTGAACCGGGCGATGTTGCTGGACTGGTCGCCCAGCTGTGTGACGCAGCCCCACATCACGTCGTCGATGTACTCCGGCGGGACCTCGTTGCGCTCGACGAGCGCGCGCAGGACCACCGCCGAGAGGTCGACGGGGTGCACCTCGCTGAGCGCTCCGTTGCGCTTCCCGATGGGCGTGCGCACCGCGTCCACGATCACTGCCTGACGTGCCGTCATCTCTCCTCGCTCCCACATCGCAGGTTCCGCGTGTCGACCCGGCCGGGCTCGCCGGGCCCGTCAGCGCGCCGGGTCACCCCCGGGCTCGTCCGCCGCCGGCTGCCCGGTCCGGCGCCACCGTGCGAGCGTGTCCTCCACCGACGCCGCCGACGGCGTACCCGCGAACCGCCGGCCGCCCAGCGTCGGCCGCCATCCCGTCCGGCCGTCCGGCGCGGGCACCAGCGCGTGTCTGGCGCGCAGGTGCGGATGGCCGGCGGCCTCCGCCAGGTTCAGCACGGGGCTCAGACAGGCGTCCGTCTTCTCGGCCGCCGCCGCCCATGCGTCCCGGGTGCGCCGCCGTACGGCCCGCTCGATCTCCCGGCGCAGCTCGGGCCAGTTGGCCGGGTCCTCACGGATCCCGGTCCACACGGGGTCGAGGTCCAGCAACTCCACGAGGGCCGCGAAGAACGGCGCCTCCAGGGCACCGATCGCGACGTGCCCGCCGTCGGCGCACGGGTAGACGTCGTAGTAAGGCGCCCCGGTGTCCAGCCTGTTGGTGCCGGCGACGTCCGACCACGTACCTCTCGACCGGTACTCGTGCAGCATGGTCGTGAGGTAGGTCGTGCCGTCCACGATGGCCACGTCGAGCACCTGACCCGACCCCGTGCGGTCGCGTTCGTGCAGCGCGGCCAGGACGGACATCACGAGGTACATGCCGCCCGCGCCGAAGTCCCCCAGCAGGTTGGCGGTCGGGACGGGTACCTCGCCGTGCCGGGCCGCGTGGTGCAAAGCCCCTGTGATCGCTATGTAGTTGATGTCGTGCCCGGCCGTCGGTGCCAGCGGGCCGTGCTGTCCCCAGCCGGTCATGCGCGCGTAGACCAGCCGTGGGTTGGCCTCCCGCACTTCCTCCGGCCCCAGTCCCAGTCGCTCCATGACGTCGGGGCGGAAGCCCTCGATCAGGACGTCGCACCGCTCGGCGAGCCGCAGCGCCTGCTGGCGGCCCTCGGCCGACTTGACGTCGAGTTCGACGACGGGCCGGTTCTCCGCCAGCGCGGGCCTGGCGGTGTGCGGCCTGGTGACGGCCAGTACGTCGGCTCCCAGATCGGCGAGCAGCATGCCCGCGAACGGCCCGGGCCCCAGGCCCAGGAACTCCAGGACCCGCACATCGCCGAGGGGTGGAACCGCTGACATCGGTCCTCCTATGATGACTCCCGCGCCATAGGGTATATCAGTTAACGATTTTAGATAATGACCTGGGAGCGGACGATGCCGTACAGCTTCTACGAGGACGACCACACCGCGTTCCGCCGGACCGTGCGCAGCCTGGTCGAACGCTCGGTGGCGCCGCATCTGGAGGAGTGGGAGGAGGCACGCCTCATCGACCGCTCCGTCTGGAAGGCGGCGGCCGCCGCAGGTGTGCTGGGACTGCGCATACCCGAGCGGTTCGGCGGGGCGGGCGCCGACGACTACCGTTTCCGGTGCGTGATCCAGGAGGAGCTGGCCGAGGTCGGGGCGGCCGCCCTGGCGTCCGGCTTCTCCATCAACGAGGACATCGTCGCCTCGTACCTGGTCAGGTTCGGGACCGACGGGCAGCGGGAGAGGTGGCTGCCCGGCATGGCGGCGGGCGAGGTGATCGCCTCGATCGCCATGACCGAGCCGGGCGGCGGCAGCGATCTGCGCGGGATCCGCACCACCGCACGGCGCGAGGGGACGGAGTGGATCCTCAACGGCGCCAAGACGTTCATCACCAGCGGTTCCAGCTCCGACCTGGTGATCGTGGCCGCCCGCACCGGGGAGGCGGCCGGCCGCTCCCGGCTCTCCCTGTTCCTCGTGCCGTCCACGGCACCGGGATTCCAACGGGGGTGCAAGCTGAAGAAGTTGGGCCTGCACGCCCAGGACACCGCCGAGCTGTACTTCGACGACGTGCGGCTGCCCCCGGAGTCCCTGCTGGGCGAGGAGGGTGCGGGCTTCGGCCAGCTCACCGCCCAACTCCCCCTGGAGCGGCTCTCGATCGCCTGGCGTGCGGTGGTGGCGGCGGAGGCGGCCGTGCGCTGGACGGTGGCGTACACGCGGGAGCGCCGGGTGTTCGGGCGACGGCTCGTCGACCTCCAGAACACCCGGTTCCGGCTGGCCGAGCTGA
Source organism: Streptomyces sp. NPDC054770 (assembly GCF_053611985.1). Classification (NCBI taxonomy): domain Bacteria; kingdom Bacillati; phylum Actinomycetota; class Actinomycetes; order Kitasatosporales; family Streptomycetaceae; genus Streptomyces; species Streptomyces sp. NPDC054770. The sequence continues at coordinate 23,707 of NZ_JBSHBL010000029.1, read as the reverse complement.
CCACCGAGGTCGAGGTGACCCGCGGCTATCTGGAGCGCTGCATCCTCGACCTCAACGAGGGGACACTCGACGCCGTGACCGGAGCCAAGGCCAAGTGGTGGGCCACCGAACTCCAGAACCGGGTGGTCGCCGCCTGCCTCCAACTGCACGGCGGCTACGGCTACATGGACGAGTACCGGATCTCACGGGCGTACGCCGACGCACGGGTGCAGACACTCGTCGGCGGCACGACCGAGATCATGAAGGAGATCATCGGCCGCGACCTGGCCGGACCGAAGCCCGGCGGGGACGCCTGAGCCGGATGCCCCGGCCCGCGTCCGCCGCCGGTCGGGCGGGCGCCTACGAGGCCGCGCCGCCCGGCTTCTCGCTGAACTGGTGCCCGAGGAAGGCCCCGGTCCACGCCATGAGGTCCCCGGGCACGTAGTAGTCCTTCTCGTCGTTGATCAGGTCCCAGTTCTTCACGACGTCCTCGATCGTGGCCGGACCGTCCTCGTGCACATAGCCGGGCGTGGACCCGATGAAGAAGCGCGCGAAGCGGCTGGCCCCCGCCGCGTAGATCTCGCCGTTGACCGGGCAGGCCTCGTGCGCGAGATAGGCGACGATCGGCGACACCGCCCCCGAGGGCATGCCCGCCTGCTGGGCGGCGGCCTCGGCCGCGGCCTCGTCCTCGATGCCGCCCATACGGGTCAGGGCGGCCGGGGCGACCACGTTCACCTTGATGCCGTGCGGTTCGCCGGCCAGCCGTGCGCTGCGGGCCAGCCCGACCACGCCGCCCTTGGCCGCCGCGTACGACAGGTTGTTGTCGAGCCCGAACAGACCTGCCGACGTCGTCAGTACGACGCGGCCGTACCCCTGCTCGACGAAGTGCGGCCAGGCGGCCTTCATGGTGTTGAACGAACCGATCAGGTGAACGGCGAGATGGCGTTCGAGGTTGTCGAGGTCGACCTCGGGCAGACCGGCCCACCTGATGATGCCGGCGTTGTTGATGACGATGTCGATACGGCCGAAGGCGTCCAGCGCGGAGTCGATGATCGCCTTGCCGCCCGTCTCGGTGGAGACGTCGTTGGTGTCGGCGACGGCCTGGCCGCCGGCCGCGACGATCGAGTCGGCCACCTGCTGCGCCGGCCCGGCGTCGGTCCCCTCGCCCTCCATCGATCCGCCGAGGTCGTTGACGACGACCTTCGCTCCCCGTTCGGCCAGCAGGCGGGCATGGGCACGCCCGATCCCCCGCCCCGCGCCGGTGACGACGGCCACGCGTCCTTCGAAGCTGAACTCACTCATGGGTGACTCCTGTCGTACTGCGCTGTCCCGCCGTCCATGTCTTCCGGGTCTCCCGGGCCTCCGGGGTCTTCCGGGCCGCCACGGCCGGCTACTCCGCTATGCGGATGGCGAGTGCGGGGCACACCGCCGCCGCGTTACGGACGTCGTCCGCCAGCTCCGCCGACGGGTTCTCGTTCAGCAGGACGACGATGCCGTCCTCCTCCCGCTGGTCGAAGACGTCCGGGGAAGCGTTCACGCACTGCCCGGCGGCGACGCACTTCTCCTCGTCGATGAGGACCTTCATGAAACCTCTCCCATTCGTGTCAGGGGGTGGAGACCGGGGTGTGCAGGGCGTCGACGACGTCCTGACGGCGCAGGCGGGTCTGCTTGGGCATGTTCCAGCCCAGCACCCCGGTCACCGCGCCCTCACTGGAGTACCGGAGGACGAACCGGCGGGCCGCCACGTCGCCTTCGACGACCTCCACGTCGGCGTCCGCGGGCAGCAGCCCGTGGACCTGGAGCTTCGCCTCGAACTGGTCGGTCCAGAAGTAGGGCACGGGCGCATACGGCCGGTCCTCGCCGAGTACGACGCCGGCGACGGCCGCGGCCTGTTCCGTGGCGTTCGTACGGTTCTCCAGGCGCATCAGGCGGCCATAGCTCTCATGAAGGAACCGGGCCACGTCACCGACCGCGTAGATCCCGTCCGCCGCACGGCAGCGGGAGTCGCACACGACGCCGTTGTCCAGGGTCAGGCCGCTGTCCGCCAGCCACTCGGTGGCCGGCGAGGCCCCGATGGCGACGACGACCACGTCCGCCGCGAGAGTCTCCCCGGTGCTCAGTTCCACCCCGGTGACCCGCCCGTCCCGGCCGCTCAGCCCCGCGACCCCGGCCCCCAACCGCAGTCGTACGCCGTGCTCCTGATGGAGTTCCGCCAGCAGACCGCCCACCATCGGGCCCACTTGCAGGGCCATCGGCGCGGACAGCGGGCCGGTGAGGGTGACGTCCAGCCCCAGCGTGCGTGCGGTGGCCGCGATCTCCGATCCGAGCACGCCCTCGCCGACCACGACCAGTCGCGCGCCGGGGCGCAGTTCCGCCTTCAGGGCGAGTGCGTCGTCGAGCCCTCGCAGCACGTGCACGCCCGCGAGGCCTGCCTGACCGGGCAGGGTGCGAGGCCGGACGCCGGTGGCGAGGACGACCGCGTCCGCGGACAGCTCCCGTCCGGACGCGGTGCGCACGGTCCGGGCCGCCGGGTCCAGTGCGACCGCCTCGTCACCGAGGACGAAGTCGGCGGCGAGGCCGGAGAGGAGCTCCTCCGTGCGCAGCGTCGCCCGCTGTGGTTCCCACGCGCCGGAGAGGACCTGCTTGGACAGGGGCGGCCGGTCGTACGGCGCGTGCGGCTCGTCGCCGATCACGGCGATCTCGCCGGTGTATCCCTTGCGTCGAAGGGACTCCACCGTGGTGAGCCCGGACGCCGACGCGCCCACCACCAGGACCCTTCCGGGGGCGGTCATGCGCTCACCCCGGCGGCCTGGACACCGTGCTCGATCCTCATAGCTGACTCCGATGTTGCTTCATACGTTCTCTCAAAATAGACCATGCGGTCTAAACAATAAAGCGGCAGGGCGGGACGTCAGGCGAGATAGCGTCCGCCGTTGGTGCTGAGGGTCTGCCCGGTGACGTATCCGGCTTCTTCGGAGGCCAGATAGGCGACCGCGTAGGCGACGTCCTCGGGCCGGCCGGCCCGCTTCATCGGCATGGTCTGCGCGACCGCGTCCACGTCGATCGGCCCTTGCCGGACCAGCGGGGTGTCGATGAAGCCCGGGGGGACGTGGTTGACGGTGATGCCCTTGTCGGCGAACTCGATGGCCAGTGCCCGGGTGAGGCCGATGACCCCGCCCTTGGAGGCCGCGTAGTGCGCCATGGCCGGGGCACCGGTCTGCGCGGACGAGGACGAGATGTTGACGACGCGCCCCCAGCCCGCCTCCAGCATGTCGGGCACCAGCTCCCTGGTGACCAGGAACGGCCCCTTGAGATTGATGCCGATCATGCGGTCCCAGGCGTCCTCGGTGATGTTGGTGAACGGCTGGTAGGCCGTGATCCCCGCGTTGTTGACGAGGATCGTGACGGGCCCCAGCTCGGCCCGGGTCCGGCCCGCCGCCGCGGACACGGCAGCGGCCTCGGCCGCATCCCCGCCCACGGCGATCGCCGTTCCGCCCGTCTCCTGGATCGCGGTGACGGTCTTCTCGGCCCCGCCGAGATCCAGGTCCCACACCGCGACCTTCGCACCCTGCGCCGCCAGCACCGTCGCGACCGCCTGGCCGATACCCCGCGCGCCGCCGGTGACGACGGCGACCTTTCCCTGCAACGACATACCCCTGCTCCTCACTCGTGTGACACCGCGCGACGCGCCTCCGGCAGACCCCGTCGCTCGGCCGGCTACGTGCCCCGTGCGTTCGTCCGGCGCCCCACGGAGCGCCACCCCCGGTCAGTCGGGGAGTGCCTCTCGCGCCGCGTTCCGGGCGGCCGTCGCGGCCGGGAAACCCGCGTAGCCACTGGCGTGGTAGATGACTTCGGCGATCTCGTCCCGGGTCAGACCGTTGGTGACACCGATCCGGAAGTGGGTCCGCAGTTCGGTCTCCGCGCCCAGCGCGATGAGGATTCCCAGGGTGACCAGGCTGCGGTCACGCGGACTGAGCCCCTCCCGGGCCCACAGGGATCCCCACACACTGGTCAGGCCGATCTCGACCAGTTCCTCCCCGAGACGCCCGTCCCGCAGGTCGATGTCCCCGTCCGGGAACACCCCTGGCAGTGCGTCTCGCATGGCCTTGAGCCCGGCACCGCGCAGATCGGTCGGCTCTTCGACATTCTCGGCCGTCATGGGCGACTCCTGTTGGCACGACACTGTGTCCTCCCCGCGCTCCGAAAGTTAGTCCAATCGGTCGGTATAATCAACGACCAGGACAGGAATCACCTGTCACCAGGCCGCGACGGAGTTCGCGGCAGACATTCAGAGGGCCGACCCCGCCCCGCAGGCATCTCCCCACGGCACGGCCATTGCTCGAGCCAGGGCCCTGCTCTACTCTCACCTCAATATTCGATCGATCGGTCGACATAAAAAACTCGGGCTCACGCGGGCGGAGCAGCCCCCTGTGCACTGTGGAGGGCAGATGAGCAAGACGACGAAGACGGCGGCCGCGGCACCCGGAGGTCAGGCCGATCCGGCCGACCTGCTGGACGTCGTGGTCATCGGCGCGGGTGTCACCGGCATCTACCAGCTGTACCGGGCCCGCGAGGCGGGCCTCGCGGCGAAGCTGCTGGAGGCCGGCAGCGGCGTCGGCGGCGTGTGGTACTGGAACCGCTATCCCGAGGCACGCTTCGACTCCGAGAGCTACACCTACGGCTACCTCTTCTCCAAGGAGCTGTGGGAGGAGTGGGAGTGGTCGGAGCAGTACGCCGGGCAGCCGGAGATCGAGCGGTACTTCAACCACGTGGTCGACCGCTTCGACCTGCGGCGCGACATCGCCGTCGACACCAAGGTGAGCTCGGCCGTCTTCGACGAGTCGTCGGGTACGTGGACGGTGACGGCGGAGAACGGCACGACGGTCCGGACGCGTTTCCTCGTCGCGGCCACCGGAAACCTCTCGGTCCCCTTCATCCCCGGCATCGCGGGCCGGGAGGACTTCAAGGGCGAGCAGCACCACACCAGTCGCTGGCCCAAGAAGCCGATCGACTTCACCGGCAAGCGGGTGGCGCTCGTCGGGACCGGCTCCAGCGGCGTCCAGATCGTGCCGGCCATCGCCGACGAGGTGGCCTCCCTGACCGTCTTCCAGATGAAGGCGGACTGGGTCACACCGCTCAACAACAGGCCGATCACGGCCGAGGAGCAGGCCGGGCTCAAGGCGGACTACGAGCGGATCCGGGACACCCTCGACACCTCTCCCAGCGGGTTCCTGCACACCATGAACCCGGTCATGGGCGCGGACGTCAGCCCCGAGGAGCGCCAGGAGTTCTACGAGAAGGTCTGGAACAGCCCCGGCTTCACGAAGCTGACCGAGCACTACCGCGACATGACGTTCAATCCCACCGTGAACGCCGAGTGGTGCGACTTCATGGCCGGCAAGATCCGCGGCATCGTGAAGGACCCCGCGACGGCGGAGAAGCTGATCCCCACCGACGGCGGCTACGGCGCCCGGCGCCCGCCGTTCGGCACCGGCTACTTCGAGGCGTACAACAAACCGGCCGTCTCGCTCGTCTCCCTGCCCGAGGAGCCCATCGTCCGGTTCACCGAGACGGGCATCGAGACCTCGACGGGCCTGCGCGAGTTCGACATCGTCATCTGGGGCACCGGCTACGACTTCGGTACCGGCGCGCTCAACCGCCTGGGGGTCCGCGGCAGGCAGGGGCTGGCGCTGGAGGAGCACTGGGCGAACGGCCCGCGCACCTACCTGGGGATCGCCGCGGCCGGGTTCCCCAACTTCTTCTTCCCCGGCGGCCCGCACGGCGCACTCGGCAACAACCCGCGCTACGCCGGCGACCAGGTGGACTTCGCGCACGAGGCCCTGCTGCACGCGTACAAGGAGGGCTACGACGTGATCGAGGTCAAGGCCGCCGCGGAGCAGGAGTGGACCGACCTCATGAACAACAGCGACAACATGTCGATCTTCCAGAAGGCCAGCTACTTCTACGGGGCCAACATCCCCGGCAAGGCGGTCAGTCAGCTGCTGAACCCCACCGGTCGGTGGAAGCTCCAGGAGCTGATCCAGGAGGTCCGGGAGAACGACTTCAACACCTTCGACCTGTCGAAGGCCGGCAGCGCGACGGACGCGTGACACCCGCTCTCCCCCACGATCACGCCGGTGCCCCGGGAAACGCATCCCGGGGCATCGGCGTGCGGGTGCGTACGACCGCGCGGATCCGTCGGCCGGATCCCGCGGCTCACCCCGCGGTGCGCACGGCAGCACGAAGGTCCCGCATCAGGCCACCCGTCCGGCTTCGGAGAAGATGAACGCCCCGTACGCGTCGTCCGCGGTCTCGCCGGCCAGCCCTCCCAGCGGCGATCCCGGCAACGGGTGCGGCCGCCACGGGAGCGGCGCCCCGGTCATCAGGTCCGTCCACTGCTCCTCGGCCGCGAGCCCCACCTCGACGACGTCCCGCCCGTGCTCACGGGCCCGGACGAGAGCACCGGTGATGAAGTCCACCTGATCGCCGGGGTGACGAGGGTTGTCGGGGACGCAGTGCGGGCCGCCGGGGAAGAAGAAGTTCGGGAAACCCGCGGTCATGACACCGAGATAGCTCCGCGGGCCGTCCGCCCAGTAGCCCGCCAGCCTGAGGCCGTCCCGGCCGCGCACCCCGAGCCGCTTCAGCGTGCCGCCGCTGAACGCGTCATCGCCGGCCACGATGAGACCCCCCGCGCACACACCGCTGTCGCTGAACGCGGACGAACGGTTGGCCGGGACGTGCGGGGCGGACAGCTCCTGGCGGGCGACCCGGTGACCCCGCCCGGCGTCCCGGCCTCTGCGGCGTCCGGCCCCGGCCTGCTGACGGCCGCCCGTACAGAGCCGGCCGGATGCCGGGAGCGCCCCGGTGGCGGCGACCAGGAAGCGTGCCCGGTACTCGACGGCGTCACCGGTCAGCACCGACCAGGTCCCGGTCGGGTCGTCGTAGACCGCCGAACCCACGGTGGCGCCCAACCGGATGTGCGGGCGCAGGTCCTGACGGTCGACCAGATGGTCGAGATAGCCCTTGATGACCGGTTGCCCGGCGCCTCCCTCGGGCCGCTCCCACGCGCCTCCCAGCTCTGCCGAGAAGAGGTGTCCACGGACACTGCTCTCCGCCTCGAAACGTGCCTCGAAGGAGTTGTTCCAGTACCAGATCCCGCCGACCCCGAGGCCGGCCTCGAGCAGCACCGCGGAGAAGCCCTCGGCTCTGGCACGGTAGAGCTGGTAAAGGCCTGTAGTACCGGCACCCACGATCAGGACGTCGGCCTCGGTTCGCCAGTCCACTCAACATCCCTCCTCGTGCTGAGCGGTCGCCCACCGCTGAGCAGGACACAAGAGGTTAGACCGATCGGTCGGTGAATTAAATCCTTGTCACACTATCGGCGCGCGCAGAGGTAGGCAACGCCCGGAACACGGCTGACGGGCCCTGTGTCACGCCTTGCCGGAGGAACGAGGAATCGGCACGGGAGCGGCGGTCTCCCGCTTGGCGAGGAAGTCGCTCACATGGTCCTCGATGTCGTCGAACCGGCGGCCCGGACCGGCGAATCCCGCAAAGAGCGTCGCGCAGTACTCCCGGGACAGGCGCCGGGCGTCCCACTCGCTCCCCGGCTTGATCCACTGGTAGGTGTGGTTGTGCATGTTCAGGAACTGCAGGGTGGCCAGCCGGGGATCGAGCCTGCGGAACGATCCGTCCTCCATCGCGGCAACCAGCAACTGCTGGACGACGCCCTCGAATTCGCGGCGCTGGCTCAGCAGGCGGGTGCGGTTGTCCCCGCGCAGGTTCCGGTAGTCGTGTTCGTAGACCCGGACATGGTCCAGCCGGGCCAGGATGTTCTCCAGCAGTGTCTGGGACAGCAGCCGGAGCCGTAGCACCGGATCCTCGTCCAGGGCGGCGATCCGGTGCACACCGGCGAGCATGGGACGCATCACCCGGTCCTGGATCTCGACGAGCAGATGCTCCTTCGAGCCGATGTAGTAGTAGAGCGCGCCCCTGGCCAGCCCCGCGACCTCGCCCACCTCTGCGATACCTGTGGCGGCGTACCCCTTCTCGGCGAACAGCGCGGCCGCCTTGTCGATGATCTCCTGACGCTTGATCTCGTAGCCTGGTCCGTGCCCTGGTGGTCTTGCCATGATTCAGCATTTTAGGCACGGTAACCAGCCGGCCGGGGAGCGGGCCGGGTGAGAAAGGGCTTTGGATCACCCGGTCCATTCCGGATTCAGACCGCGGCGATACGGCGCAGGGTCTCGGCGATGGTGTCCTGTGAGGGCAGCCACGCACGCTCCAGGGAGGGCGCGTACGGGGCGGGCACCGGGGGCGGCGCCACGCGCGTGACCGGTGCGTCCAGATGCCAGAAGCCCTCGTCGACGGCGAGCGCGGCCAGTTCGGCGCCGACCCCGAAGTCCCGCACCGCCTCGTGGGCGATCACCAGACGGTTCGTCTTGGCCAGGGAGGCGAGGACGGTCTCACGGTCGAGCGGGGCCACCGTGCGCAGGTCGACGACCTCGACGCTGACGCCCTCGCCGCTGAGCAGCTCGGCGGCGGCGAGACAGTCCTGAACCATCCGGGACCAGGAGACGAGCGTGATGTCGGTGCCCTCGCGCACCACCTTCGCCCTGCCGAGCGGGATCAGGTGATCGGCCGGAGGCCGTGGTCCCTTGAGGCCGTACTGCAGCCGGTTCTCGACGAAGACGACCGGATTGGGGTCCTGGATCGCGGCCCTCAACATCCCGTAGGTGTCGGCGGGGTTGGCAGGCATCACCACGGTCAGTCCGGGGATGTGCGCGAGCAGCGCCTCCAGGCTCTGCGAGTGCTGGCTGCCCGAGGAGCGGCCGGCGCCGAACTGGGTGCGGACGACGAGCGGCATGGAAGCACGGCCGCCGGTCATGAAACGCAGCTTCGCCGCCTGGTTGAGCAGCATGTCGAGGCAGACACCGATGAAGTCCATGTACATGATCTCCACGACCGGCTTCATCCCGGCCATGGCGGCACCCACCGCCGTACCGAGGATCGCGCTCTCGCTGATCGGGGTGTCACGCACCCTGCCGGGGAACGCCTGCGCCAGACCTCGGGTCAGGCCGAAGACGTTGCCGCCGGCTCCGACGTCGATCCCGGCCACGAACACCGAGGAATCCGCGGCGAGTTCATGCTCCAGGGCGAGCCGTACGGCATCCATGGAACGGAAGATCTCCGCCTCGCCCGACAGCGGGGCCGGCTCGGGTACGACGGCACGCGGGGCGGAGACGAAGTCGTGGAGGGTCTCCGGGGCGGGCTCGGGCAGGCTCCTCGCCCAGTCCACCGCCGCGTCGATCTCCTTGTCGATCTCCTCGTCCACCGCGTCGGCCTGAGAGGCGTCCACCCCGGCCGCCGCCAGATGCCGACGGGCCACGAGCAGGGGGTCGCGCTCCTTGGCCTCGGCGACCTCCTCCGGGCTGCGGTAGCGCTGCGGGTCACCCTCGTAGTGGCCGTGCCAGCGGTAGGTCTCCGCCTCCACCAGGACCGGGCCGCCGCCCTGCCTGATCCGCTCCACCACGTCGGTCATGATCCCGGCCACCGCCAGGACGTCGTTCCCGTCGACCCGGGCGTAGCCGATCCCGTATCCGGCGGCGCGGGCCGAGAGCGGCGCCCGGTGCTGCTCGGCGGCGGGCGAGAACTCCGAGTAGTGGTTGTTCTCGCACAGGAAGACGACCGGCAGGTCCCAGACGGCGGCGAGGTTGACCGCCTCGTGGAACATGCCCTGCGCGACCGCGCCGTCCCCGAAGAACGCCACCACCACGTCCCCCGCGTCGCGCAGCTTGGCGGCGGTGGCCACTCCGGTGGCGATGGGCAGGCCCGCGCCGACGATGCCGTTGGCGCCGTAGATGCCGAGGCCCGGGTCGGCGATGTGCATGGAGCCGCCTCGGCCGTGGCAGGTGCCCGCCTCCTTGCCCATCAGCTCGGCCATCATCGACGCCGTGTCCAGCCCCTTGGCCAGCACATGACCGTGGCCCCGGTGGGTGGAGGTGATGCCGTCGCTGTCGCGAAGGGGCCAGCAGGCACCGACCGCGCTGGCCTCCTGTCCGATCGACAGATGCAGGAAGCCCGGGATCTCGGTGGCCTTGTACAGGTCCGACGCCCGCTGCTCGAACCGGCGGATGCGGCTCATCCGCCGGTACATCTCAAGGAGTTGTTCCGCGTGGGTGGATTTCACTCCGGTCATCTGCGGTGCCAGGGTCATGGTGCGTCCTCACTACTCCTGCGTCCCCTTGTGGAGCTGGTGCCCGGCCCCGCACGGCGGGGCCGGAGCCACCCGGATCTCACGCCCGCTCGACCAGTGCCCTGGCGATGACGTTGCGCTGGATCTCGTTGGTGCCCTCGCCGATCTCGAGGATCTTGGCGTCCGCGTAGAAGCGGGAGATCTCCGACTCCCGCATGTAGCCGTAGCCGCCGTGGATCTGTACCGCCTGAGAGGCCGCGCGGTTGGCCACCTCGGAGGCGTACAGCTTCGCCATCGCGGCCTCGGTGGCGTGCGGACGCCCCTGATCGGCGAGCCAGGCGGCGCGGTAGACCATGCAGCGGGCGGCCTCGAACTCCGTGCCCAGATCGGCGATCTTGTGGGCCACCGCCTGGAAGGCGGCCAGCGGACGGCCGAACTGCTCGCGCTCCTTGGCGTGCTGGACCGCGAGGGCGAGCGCCGCCTTCGCCAGCGACATGCCCAGTGCCGCCACGCTGATGCGGCCCTTGTCCAGGACGGACAGGAACTGGCGCAGTCCCCCGCCTTCCTCGCCGATGAGATGGTCCTCGGGGATGAAGCAGTCGGTGAAGACGAGTTCCCGGGTGTCCATCGCGTGCCAGCCGAGCTTCTTCAGTTTGCGGCCGACGGTGTAACCGGGCGTGTCCGTCGGCACGTAGAAGGTAGCGAACCGCTTGCGACCCCCGTCGTCGCGTCCGGTCACCGCGAGCAGGGTCACGCCCTGGCTGATGTCGGTGCCGGCGTTGGTGATGAACATCTTGGTGCCGTTGATCACCCAGCCCCCGTCCGCACGGCGGGCGGTGGTGCCGATGCCGGCCGCGTCGGAGCCGGCCCCGGGCTCGGTCAGACCGAACGCTCCGATGGCCTCGCCGCGGGCCAGCGGAGCCAGCCAGCGGTGCTTCTGCTCCTGGGTGCCGTAGGCGAGCAGCGGCAGGGTGGCGATCGTGGAGTGGGCGTTCCAGGAGGAGGCGACGGACTGGTCGGCGGCGCCCAGTTCCTCCATCACCGCCACGTAGGACACGAGGTCCGATCCGGCGCCGTCGTACTCCTCGGGCACCAGCATGCCCATCAGGCCGAGCTCGCCCAGTTTGGTGAAGATGTGGGTCGGGAACTCCTCGTTCTCGGACCACTCGGCAGCGTGCGGCGTGATCTCTCGGGCCGCGAACTCGCGGACCATGTCCTGCAGCGCGCGTGTCTCTTCCGGCAGGTCGAAATCCATGTCACAGCCCCTTGGGAGTCAGCAGAACCTTGAGATGACGGGCCCGGTCCGCGGCCAGGTCCCCGAAGACCCCGATGCCCTGTGCCAGCGAGAACCTGCCGGTGAGCAGCGGCGATGCGTCCAGGCGCCCGGTGCTCATCAGGTCGATGACGCGGGGGATGTCGAAGTTGTAGCCGAGCGTTCCCAGCACGGCCCGCTCGTAGAAGACCAGTTGGCCCATGTCGACCTGGACGTTGCCGTGGCCCACCCCCGCGAGGACGACCCGGCCGCCGCGCCGGACGGTGGCGACCGCCTGTCCCGCGAGCGCCGCCACACCCGTGGCGTCGATCACCACGTCCGGGCCGATACGGCCGGTGCGCAGGAACACCTCGCGGCGTACGTCCGTCTCCCCCGGGTCGAACGCCTCCGTGACACCGATCTCCAGGAGCCTTTCCCTGCGCTCCTTCAGCGGCTCGCTCACATACAGGCCGGCCGCTCCCGCGAGACGCGCGGCGAGCACGACCGCGAAGCCGATCGGGCCGCCGCCGACCACCAGTACGTTGTCGCCCGGTCGCACTCCGGCCCGGGTCACCGCGTGCAGTCCGACCGCCAGTGGTTCGGCGAGCGCGGCCATCTCGTCGGTGACGTTGTCGGGCAGCCGGACCAGCCCCGCAAGGGGCACGGTGACGCGCTCGGCGAACGCGCCGGCGGAGGCGAGTCCCACGGAGCCGCTCTTGGGGCAGATGTGGTACTCACCGCGCAGGCACCAGTAGCACACGCCGCATCGCCAGACGGGATCGGCGGTCACCCGGTCCCCGACCTCGATGCCGGGCACCTCGGTGCCCAGCGCGAGGACGGTTCCGCTGAACTCGTGTCCCAGCGCCAGGGGCGGCTCCGCTCCGGTGAGGGGGTGCGGGCCCGTGCGGATCATGTGCGGGCCTTCGAGGAACTCATGCAGATCGGTGCCGCACACACCGCACCAGGAGACCTCCACGACCGCTTCGTGCGGTCCCGGTCGCGATGGGTCGGGTACCTCGTCCAGCCGCAGGTCCCGTGCACCGTGCCAGCGCAGTGCCTTCACGCCCCACGTCCCTCCGTGTCGTCGTCCGTCTCGCCGCCGTCCCGTCCAGGACCTCCGAACGTCGCCTTTCCCGGGCCGTGTTCGAGGAAGGAGCGCAGTCCGGTGGCCGCGTCGGCGGTGCCGAAGACCCCTGTGAACAGGGACCGCTCCAGGGCGAGTCCGGTGGACACGCCGGCGTCGGCGCCGTGGTCCACCGCCTCCTTGATCGCTTCCAGCGCCGCGGCGGGCCCCTCGGCGAGCCGCTTCGCGTAGCCGAGGGCGGCGGCGAGTACCTCGTCGGCCGGGACCACCTCGTCCACCAGGCCGATCCGCAGCGCCTCCTCGGCACCCACCCGGCGGCCGGTCATCAGCAGGTTCTTCGCCCGTGCCGGGCCGAGCAGGCGGGTCAGTCGCTGGGTGCCGCCGGAGCCCGGCATGATGCCGAGCTGCACCTCCGGCTGACCGAGCAGGGCGTCCCTGGCCGCCACCCGGTAGTCAGCGCACAGCGCCAGTTCGAGGCCGCCGCCGAGCGCGTAGCCGGTGATCCCCGCGACGACCGGCATCGGCAGCCGGGCGGCCTCGTCGAAAGTCCGTTGCAGGGCCCGGTTCCAGCTCCGTATCTCCTCGGGTCCCATCGCGGCCAGTGCCTGGATGTCGGCACCGGCCGCGAACAGCCGCTCACCGCCGTAGAGCACGACGACCCGGACGTCACGGGAGTCGGCCAGCTCGCGCACCGCGGCCGCCAGCTCGCGCCGCTGCTCCGAGTCGAAGGCGTTCATCGGTGGGTTTGTCAGCCGGAGGACCACGACCGGCCCGTCGGCCTCCCATCGAATACGTGGCACAGAGACCCTCCTCCTCGGCGGGAAATCGCTCCGCACGGCGGTTGTCGGTGGCTGCGGAGCGCCGTAAAGTGCGGCTACGGTTTTATAGACCAATGAGTACACGAAAACTTTTCAGTGGGCAACCGACCGGTCGGGACAATGCCGGTCGCCGAACGAGAGAGTCGCCGTGCACAATTTCGCGAGCATCCTCGACTACCACGTGACCCAGCGGCCCGACGCCGTGACCGTCGTACAGGACGAACGGCGCCTGACCGTGCGCGAGCTGCATGAACGGGTCAATCAGCTGGCCGCGGGCCTGTCCGAACTCGGCGTGGGCCGGGGCGACATCGTGGGGCTGCTGCTCTACAACCGGCCGGAGTTCCTTGAGCTGGTGTATGCCGTCAACCGGATCGGGGCGGTTTTCCTGCCGCTGAACTACCGGCTGTCCGAAGACGAATGGCAGTACATCCTCGACCACGCCCGCGCCAAGGTGATCGTGACCGAGCCGGAGTTCGTCCCCGCCATGGCCCGGATCGACCCGGGGCTGAGCCACCTGGAGCACCGGATCCAGCTCGACGCCGATCCCGACACCCAGCCGCCGTGGACGGGTTACGAGGAGCTGCTGGCCCGCCACAAGGGCGCCCGGGTGGAGCCGGTGGACGTGGTCCCGGGCGACCTGCAGCGTCTGATGTACACCTCCGGCACCACCTCACGGCCCAAAGGCGTGTGCATCACCTACGGGAACGTGCAGGCCAAGAACCTCGCCCACATCGTGCACTTCGGGCTGACCGCGGCGGACACCACGCTGGTCTGCGGCCCGCTCTACCACGTCGGGGGGCTGGACATGCCCGCCCTCGGGGTGCTGTACGCGGGCGGCTCGGTCGTCCTGCAACGCAGGTTCGACCCGGAGGGCGTGCTGCGCGCGATCCAGGAACACCAGGTCACCAACGTCTGGCTGGCGCCGGCCATGGTCAACGCCGTCCTGGAGGTCCCGGACCGCGAGACGTACGACACCGCGTCCGTGCGTTTCGTGCTGGGCGGTGGCGAGAAGACCCCCGAACCGGTGCTGCGCCGGACCATGACCGCCTTCCCCAACGCCTGGTTCGCCGACGCCTACGGCCTGACCGAGACCGTCTCCGGTGACACCTTCCTCGACCGTGAGCACTCCCTGACCAAGCTCGGATCCGTCGGCCGCCCCGTGCCCCACACCCGGATCCGCATCGTCGGCGACTCCGGCGAGGAAGCCCCCACGGGCGAGCTCGGCGAGATCACCCTGCGCGGCCCGAAGGTCTTCGCCGGCTACTGGCGCGACGAGCGGGCCACCGCCGCCGCCCTGAAGGACGGCTGGTTCCACACCGGTGACATCGGGCACGTCGACGAGGACGGCTTCCTCTATATAGACGACCGGAAGAAAGACATGATCGTCTCCGGCGGGGAGAACATCGCCACACCCGAGGTCGAGCGGGTCCTGTACGAGCACCCCGCCGTCCTGGAGGCCGCCGTGGTCGGCCTCACCCACCCCCGCTGGGGTGAAGTCCCCCGCGCCTTCGTCGTCTTCCGGCCCGGCACCACGGCCGGGCCGGAGGAACTGAGCGAGTTCTGCCGGGCCCGCCTGGCCAAGTTCAAGGTGCCCACCCGCTTCGACGTCGTCGACGCGCTCCCCCGCACCCCCTCCGGCAAAGTCCTCAAGCGGACCCTGCGCGACATCCCCGCAGAGGAGCAGGCATGACCGACGTGAACACCCGACTGCGCCTGGACGGCAAGACCGTATGGGTCACCGGAGCCGGAAAGGGCCTCGGCCGCGCCATGGCGGTGGCTCTCCACCAGGCGGGGGCCACCCTGGCCGTGACGGCACGGACGGCGGCCGATCTGGAGCAGCTCGCCGGCGAACTGTCGGGCCACGGCGGCAAGGTACTGGCTGTGCCCGCCTCCGTCTCCGACTCGGCCGCCGTACGGACGGCCGTCGAGCGTGTCACCGAGTGGGCGGGCCGGCTCGACGTCCTGGTCAACTGCGCGGGCATCAGTCCGCACTTCACCCGCAGTGAGTACGTCACCGACGGGGACTGGCAGCAGGTCCTCGACGTGAACCTGGCGGGCACCTTCTACTGCTGCCGCGAAGCCGGGAAGGTGATGCTGGCGCAGGGCTCCGGGTCGATCGTCAACGTCTCCTCGGTGCACGCCGGCACCGGTTTCGAGCGGATCGCCGCGTACGCCGCGAGCAAGGGCGGCGTCGAGGCGCTCACCAAGGCGCTCGCCGTCGAATGGGCCGAGCACGGAGTGCGCGTCAACACCCTCGCGCCGGGCTACTTCCGCACCGATCTCAGCTCCGGCCTGCTCGACAGCCGCTGGGGCGAACGGATCGTCCGCGGAACCCCTCTGGGCCGGGTCGGCGAAGCCGACGAGCTGGGCGGCGCCGCGGTCTTCCTCGCCTCGGACGCGTCCCGCTTCATGACCGGCACCACGGTCACCGTCGACGGAGGCTGGACGGCCTGGTAGCGGCCACCGCCCCAGCCTGCTTTTCCTGACCAAACCATTGATTGTACCGACCGTTGGGTCTATTTTACGGGCAGCCACATCGCCGCGGCGACAGGAGCCGACAAGCCTGCGTCGGCCCCGACCGGTCGGTTCCCTCCGCCGGTCCGGCCTGACACGGCGAACCGAACGCCATAGCCGAGCCCCTCCCGTCCTCCCGGACCGCGATCGCTCGGAACGGCACCATCCACAGGGATCGATCCTGCTCCCGGCGTCCCCCACGCCGCCCGGAACAAAGCCGCTCCCTGGACCTCCGCTCACCCACGGAAGGCCCTTCCATGTCCCAGACGCAGATCACGCCACCCGAGACGTCCGAGAGATCCCGCTCGACCCCGCGCAACATGCTCATCGTCGTCGCCCTGTTGTGGGCCGTGCAGCTGGTGTCCCTCGTGGCCGCGCTGTCGGGCGTCACCCAGGCCGCGGTCGCGATCCACTTCCGGACCACCCACATCGCCTGGTTCATCTTGATGACCCTGCTGAGCGGGACCTTCTTCCTCCCCTTCGTGGTCAAGGGGGCGGCCCTGTTCGGCAAGAAGCGCGCCCTGGTCGTCGCCACCGCACTGGGCCTCGTCGGAGACCTGGTCGCCGCCGTCGCCACCGACTACCGCACGCTGCTGATCGGACGCGGCATCGCGGGCATCTACGTGGCCGCCACTCCGATCTGCTACGCCATCACCCGTGACGTCTTCCCCCGCCGCTGGGTCGGGCTGGCCAACGGGATCATGGCCGGCGGTGTGGGTCTCGTCGCCTTCGGCGGACCCTTCCTGTCGGGCTGGCTGCTCGACAACCACGGTTTCCGGGGCGTTCTGTGGTTCATGGCGATCAGCACGGCCGTGAGCCTGCTCCTGGTGACGTTCCTCGTTCCGGAGAGCCCCGTCCGCGAGCGCGGCGGCCGGATGGACTGGGCCGGTGGAATCCTCCTCGGCGGCGGCGTCACCCTCCTCGTCTACGCCGTGGGCGAGGGGGCGGACTGGGGCTGGGGCAGCGGCGAGTTCATCGGATTCGTCGCGGGTGCGGTGGTCGCGCTGATCGCCTTCCTGCTCGTCGAACGCCGGGTCGCCGAGCCGCTGTTCCCGCTGGCCATGACGCGGCGCCGCACCGTGTGGACGGCGCTGCTCGCCACCTCCGTGGCGGCCGGTTCGCTCAGCGCCGTCGGCGTGGTGATCCAGTTGCTGGTGCTGATGCCGAAGATCCCGCACGTCTCCGACGGCCTCGGCTGGTCCGGAACGCACAACGCCATCGTCACCAGCCCGATCAGCGTCATGATCATCGTGGGTGCCGTCGGGACGGGTACGCTCGCCCGCCGCGCCGACAGCCGGATCCTGCTGGCCATCGGCGCCGCACTGGCCGTCCTCGGCTACGGCATCGGCACGCAAGTCCACCACACCGCCGCCCAGATCATCTCCTGGGGCGTGGTCGCGGGACTCGGCACCGGCATCGTCGTCGCCGTCGTGCCCATCATGATCATCGAAGTGGTGAGCCCGGAGGAGCAGGCCCTGGCCAACGGCGCGCAGAACCTCGCTCAGGGGGTGGCGCAGATCATCGTCTCCCAGGTGGCCTATGTGGTGATGGCACAGCACGGGATGGTCCTGAAGGGCACCCAGTTCTACCTCGACAAGGGTTTCACCAACGGGATGTGGCTGGTCGTCGGCTGCTGTGCCCTCGGCGGGCTGTGCGTCACCCTGGTGCCGAGGGCCGAACGCCTCCAGGACGCGGAGGTCGGCCAGGCCACCTGATCCCGTCCCCCGGCGCGAACGCCGGGATGCCCGTCCCTGGACCATGAGGTCGGCACGAGCGGAGGACCTCGACCGCACCGTGGCCTGCACGGGCCGCCGCACCCCAACCCGCGGTGCGGCGGCCCGAACTCATGTGGCGCGGGTACGTCCTGACGGAGCCTCGGCTACCAGGTGACCGGCAGTTCCCTGATGCCGAAGGCGAGCGAGTCGGCGGGGCGGAAGGCGAGTTCGTCGCGGTCGACCGCGAGGCGCAGCGTCGGGACACGGCGGTAGAGGGTGCCGTAGACGACCTGGAGCTCGATCCGGGCGAGCTGCTGGCCGAGGCACTGGTGGATGCCCCAGCCGAAGGCGTGGTGGTGGCTCGCCTTGCGGTCGAGGTCCAGTTTCTCCGGCTCGGGGAACGCCGTCGGGTCCCAGTTCCCGGCGGGCAGCGGGACGACGATGCCGTCGCCGGCCTCGATGCGCACGCCCTCGAACTCGAAGTCCTCCTTGGCGATCCGCCGCTGCCCGAACTGGGCGACGGTCAGATAGCGCAGGATCTCCTCGACCGCGCCCGCGACGGCCTTCGTGTCGTCGGTCTCCCGCAACCGGGCCAGCTGCTCGGGGTTTTCGAGCAGCAGGGCGGTACCCAGCGTGATCATGTTGGCGCTGGTCTCGTGCCCGGCGATCAGCAGGATCATCGAGAGCAGGGTGGCCTCGGGAAGGGTGAGGTCGCCGTCCTTGATCCGCGCGGCGAAGTCCGAGAGCACGTCGTCGCCGGGGTTCTCCATCTTCGTCTGGAGCAGCGCCGCCAGGTATCCGCCGAGCGCCTCGTTGGCCCGCCGGTCGTCCTCGGCGGTCTTGTCGCTGCGGGTGGCGAAGGAGGCGTTCTCCTGGAAGAACTCATGGTCGTCGTACGGCACTCCGAGCAGCGCGCAGATCATCAGCGAGGGCAGCGGCAGCGACAGCGCGGTCACCAGGTCCACCGGCTTGGGACCGGCCAGCATCCTGTCGATCAGCTCGTCGGTGAACCGCTGGATCTCCGGGCGCAGCGCCTCCATCCGAGGACGGGTGAACGGCCGGGTCATCATGCGGCGGATGCGGCTGTGGTCCGCGCCGTCCGCGTTGAAGATGGTCAGCGGATAGTGCTGGACGTTCTCGGCCATCGCCCGGTTGGGCAGCGGGAATCCGGGCTGTTTGTCGTCCGAGCTCACCCGTGGGTCGGAGAGTATCGCGCGCTGGGCGGCGTGGCCCGTGACCAGCCAGGGGGTGCTGCCGTCCCAGATCCGGCCGCGGGTCACGGGAGCCTTCTCGTTCAGGGCACGCAGCCCGGGCGGCGGGGCGAACGGGCACTTGGCGTCCCGGTCGTCCTGGTAGTCGTAAATCCGTTCGTCGAGGGCGGGTTTGATGTCGGCCTCGGCCATGGTCTTTCCTCCAGGTGGAAGTGGGGGGATGGGGGAAAATCGGGGGCGGGACGGCGGCTGTTCCGCCCCGCGGACGGTCGGCCACGTCAGTCCTCCAGCGGGACGTGGGTCTTCAGCTCGCTCTCCGCCCCCAGGGCGATGAGGATGCCCAGGGTGCCCAGGCTCCGATCGCGCGGGGCCAGTCCCTCGCGAGCCCACAGCGGCCCCCGGACACCGGTGAGGCCGATGCCGGCGAGGTCCTCGCCGATGCGCCCGTCGCGCAGGTCGGTTCCCTCGGCGCCCTTGTCGGTCATGACTCGCTCCCGTTGCGCGGCTTCGCGTTCTCGAGCGAAAAATAGAATAGCCGGTCGATACAATAAACGCCTCGTGGATGGCACAACGGACGGACCTTCGAGCCCCGACCCGGTCGCACTCGGCCGGTGTCCATCGCCCCCGACTCTCCCGGTCAGTGGGACGGCCCGGGCAGCGGGCCCAGCCAAGCGCCTACCGTCGCGCACATGGAGGAACCGGGGCCCTGGCCGCCCCGGACTGGCCAGCGTGAAGGAGAGAGTCGGATGGGAGTTCATTCGCTCGGGTACCTGAGGCTCGAGTCCAACGACATCGAGAAGTGGAAGGCTTTCGGAGCCGACTTCCTCGGGCTCATGCCGGTCGAGGGCGGCGGCTCCGAGTCGCTGTCCTTCCGGATGGACGACTACCCGGCTCGTATCGTCGTCTCCCCGGGCGCCCAGCCCGCAATGACGGCGATCGGCTTCGAGGTCCTGGACGAGCGCGAGTTCGAACGCCTGGTCGCGGACGTCGAGAAGGCCGGGATCAAGGTGACGCCCGGCACCGAGGCCGAGGCGGCGGACCGGAAGGTCACCGGCTTCGTCAAGTTCAACGATCCCGGCGGCAACCCGGTCGAGCTCTTCTACGGCACCGTCCTCGACCACGTGCCCGTGCACACCCCCCTGGTGTCGAAGTTCGTCACCGGGGACATGGGGTTCGGGCACGCGATCGTCTCCGCCGAGGACGCACGGACAACGTTCGAGTTCTACGTCAACGTGCTCGGTTTCATCGAGCGGAACACCATGCGCTCGCCGGGCGGCACGACCTGGTTCATGGGCTGCAATCCCCGGCACCACACCCTCGGCGTCACCCCGATGCCGGGCCCCGGGCGCCTGCTGCACTTCATGGTCGAGGCGGCGACGCTGGACGACGTCGGACGCGCCCTGGACCGGGCCGGCACCTACGAGGTGCCGATGATGCACAGCCTCGGCAAGCACACGAACGACCACATGGTGTCGTTCTACGTGTGGTCACCGGAGAACTACGCCGTCGAGTTCGGCTGGAACGGCCTGAAGGTGCCGGAGCCCGTCCCCGTCTACGAGATCACCGACGGCGCGTTCTGGGGGCACCACTTCACGCCGCCGCCGCAGCCGGCCGGCTGAGCGACCGGGCATGCGCGAGCCCCACGGCCCGAGGCCGTGGGGCTCGTGCGTGCACGGCGTCACCCTGTGGTGATCGCCCGTTCCGGGCAGGCCGACTCCCCGTCCCGGGCGGCCTCTTCCAGGCCCTCGGGGACGTCTCCGTCGTAGGGCAGCGCATAACCGTCGTCGTCGAGACGGAAGAGTCCGGGCGCCGCCGCCGCGCACCGCGCGTGCCCGGAGCACTGCGCCGCATCGATGGTGATCTTCACTCAGCTACTCCGTTCTACCGGGCTTGCTTCACTATTGAGGATACTTATTTATCGGGCGAAGGACCGGGTTCGGACGTGCGTCGGGATCAGTGCCACCAGGGCATGAGCGCGTCCAGGTGACGGCGCATCCGGTGCCTTGCCACCCCGGTGTCCCCCTGCACGATCGCGTCGAGGATGCGCTGGTGGACGTGGCGCACCTCGTCGGCGGCCGTGTCACCGGGCAGGGGCCGGTCGTGGCCGGACGCGTGCCGGCGGAACAGCTCGGTGATGATGTCGAGGAAGAGCGACAGCACCGGGTTGCCGGCCAGGGCCGCAAGCTCGGAGTGGAAGAGATCGGCCTTGCGGGGCTCTCCGGCCGGGCCCTCCGTGGTCCACCGCACGGCCCTCGACAGGCGCTCGGCGACCTCCGTGTCGCCCTCGGCGTGCCGGGCGGTCACCGTGGCGACGATGCCGAGTTCGATGGCGTTGCGGACGATCCGCAGGTCGTCGGCCGTGACGCCCTGGTATTCGAGGAAGAGCGCCATCGTGTCGACACTGGCCCGGGGCTCGGGCTCCGTGACGATCAGCCCGCCGCCCGGGCCGCGGCGCATCCGGGCGACCGAGTGGTATTCGAGGAGTCGGACGGACTCGCGCAGCACGGCCCTGCTGACGCCGTACCTGGCCAACAGGTCCGCCTCCGAACCGAGCACCGTCCCGATCTGCCGGCCCCGCGCGGCGATGTCGTCGTGGATCCGGGCGGCGATGACCTCCGCGAGCTTGGCTCTCGGGCCCTCGACCGGTTCGGGTTCGACGACGTTCCCCTCGACGCGCCGGCCGCGGCGCACACGGTGCTTCGCGATCCAGGCGGTCACCGACTCCAGGTGCGCGGTGAGTTCCGTCTGGGCACGGGCACCGTCGTCGGCGATCACGGCGTCGACGACCGCGCGATGCTCCCGGTGCGAGAACTCCTTCGCCGCGCGCGTCTCCGCCCCGGAGAGCCGACGGGAGGTGTGCGCGTACCGGGCGGTGAGGCGGGTGAGGACGTCGATGAACAGATGCAGCACGGGATTGCCCGACAACTCGCCGAGCATCGGGTGGAGTGGTTCCTGCGAGTGGACCGACGGGTCGTCCAGGTGGGCGAGTTCGTCGTCGAGAGCCGTGCGCAGGGTGGCGATCCCGGCCTCGGTGAGGCGCCCGGCCGCGAGTCCCGCGGCGATGGGCTCCAGCAGTCGGCGGGCCTGGAGCAGGTCCGTGACGCTGGTGCCGACGTACTCGAGATAGATCACCATGGCCCGGGTCGCCGGTCCGGCGTCCGGGGCGCGGACGATCAGGCCGCCGCCCGGGCCGCGCCGCATCCTCGCGACCTGATGGTGCTCGACCAGCCGCACGGCCTCGCGCAGCACGGCGCGGCTCACGCCCAGGCTTTCCCGCAGGTCCGCTTCGGAGCCGAGTGACTCGCCGACCGGCCAGCCCCGGCGGATCACGGTGGCCTCGATCCGCGCTGCGGTCTGCGCGGCGAGTTTGCCGACCGCGGTACCGGTCTCGCCGTCGGCGAACTCGCGATCGACGGCAGTCGCCATGGGTCACTCCTCCGGTGGCTCTCGCGGCTCCCGAGTCTATGGGTCCCCGCGCCGGAGGGACGGGACGGTGCCACGATTGGAGTGCCCTCATTTCGTGGCCGCGCAGCAAGCCCGCTCAGCCACGCCACTCCAGGCGGAGCGACTTGATGCCGTACATGTTGCCGTGCTGCCAGAGATCCTGACCGCGCGCGATCCGGTAGTCGGGGATGCGGCGGTGCCACTCCTCCACAGCCACGTTGAGTTCGAGGCGGGCGAGGTGCGAACCCAGGCAGCGATGGGGACCCGAGCCGAACGCGATGTGGTTGACGGCCTTGCGCCGCAGGTCCACTTCGCTCGGGTTGTCGAACCGGTCGGGATCGCGGTTGGTGACCGCCAGCGGGAGCATCACCATCTCGCCCGCCCGCACCGGACAGCCGCCGACCTCGACGTCCCGCGTCGCCTTCCGCGCCGGAACGACGAAGGAGTAGACCCGCAGGGTCTCCTCCACGCCGGTGGCGATGAGCGAGGGGTCGGCGACGATCTCCCTGCGCTGCTCCGGATGCGTCGCGAAGTGGTACAGGGCCCAGCCGATGGAGATCGGGACCGTGTCCAGGCCGGCCTGGAAGAGCAGGACGCAGAAGGCGTGCATGTCCCGGTCGCTGATCGGTATGCCGTCGACGGTCCAGGTCATGGCGTGGGAGAGCAGGTCGTCGCGCGGAGTCGAACGGCGTAGCGCGATCTGCTCCTCGAAGTACGCCGACACCGCCCGCATGGCGGCCAGCCGCCTGCTGCCGTCCGGATCCTCGCTGTGGGAGAGGTGCAGCAGTTCGTGCACCCAGTCCAGGAAGGTGGGCAGATCCTCCTCGGGCAGCCCCATCAGGCGCATGAAGATCAGGGTCGGGAAACGGCGCGCGAACTCGTCGAGGACGTCGGCGCCGTCGCGCTCTTTCAGCGCGTCGATCAGCTCGCCCGCTACCCGGCGGATCTCCGGCTCGCGGGCGGCGACGGTCTTCGGGGAGAAATAGTGGCCCAGCAGCCGCCGCCACACGGTGTGCACGGGCGGGTCCAGCATTTCGGGGATCCACAGGAACGTCGGATCCGGATCGAGCGCCGTCACCGACTTGTTGGAGAAGGTGCGCCAGTCCTGGAGCGCCTTCTGCACCGCCGGGCCGTCCGTGACGACCCAGTGGCCGCCGGCGACGGTGCTGCGGAAGCCCGAGTGCGCGGCGGCCATCTCGTCCCAGCGGTTCTGATGGCTGAGCACCGGGCCGCCGAGCCGGTTGTCGAAGTGGTAGGCGGCGACACCGTCGTGGGTTCCGTCGGGTTCGAGTGTCGTGGTCATCGCGACTCCTCTGCAAGACAGCCCTTACGCTGAATTGAGTGTACTTTTTTATAGGTGCTTGGGTAGGGTGACTTCACCGGGGGGGGGGGGGGCCGGGGGTGAGCGCGCCCCCCCCCCCGGGGGGCGGGGGCGGGGGCCGCCCCCCGCCGCGCGGGGGGGTGCGCGGGGGGGGGGGGCCACAGAAAGCCCCGCGGG